>JALVKE010000178.1 GCA_027028005.1 Persephonella sp.
GAGAGAGAACAAGTTTAATCTTATAAATCCATCCTCCACCAGTAAACTCTCTCTTAAAGAGAGAGAGTTATTATATTGGCTAAAATAATTTCCTTTTACTTCTTCAGAATTAACAGCAACAGATACACCTTTAGGCTTATTAAATGTATAAGTTAAAACTTCTTCCTTCTCTTGTATGTTTCTATCTAAACTATAAACTTTTTTAGGTCTGCCTCTCCCTGCTTTGACAAACTCAAACTTCACAATACCTTTAGAGCATAATTCTTCCATTACGAGTAGTTCTAACCATTTTTGATTTTCAAAAACTTCCTTTAGAAGTTCCTGTCTTTCAGCTGTCCATTGTTCTTTTAAATAGAGAATAACCTTCTCTGCATATTCTACTAAATCATATTTTTTCCTATGTGTTTCAAATTCCTTAAATTCCAGAGGTTTCGCATACTTCCAAGCTGTTTTTATGTCTCTTTCTTTATCTGATGCATACTCAAAAACTAACTCATAGTATTCTTCATAACTTAATCCTAACCACTTACACCATCCCGCTACTGGTTGTAAAAAGTTTATATATCTCCCTCCTTTCCCAACTTTCCGAGCTAAAGAGCCAACTGCCTTCTCTAGTATCGTTAAATCCTCTATATGTTTGAGATTATTTAAAACAAAAGCAGGTAAATATTTAACTTTTTTCTTTTTATTCTTTTTCTTTTTATTCTTCTCTACTAGTATTTTCTTGTTTAACTCCTTTGCTTTTCTGTAAATTTCATAGAAATTTAGATAAGAGCTTTTTTTCAATTCACCAAAAATATCTTCTTCCACATTTGTTATTTCCTCTGTGTTTTTCTCATTCCAAACCTCCTCGGACTTTGTAATCCATACCGGGTGATTTATTCTCTTGAAACTGTTATCCGCCTTACAACCATAAAATTTGAAAAACTCATTAACAATAGAAACAAATTCTTTTACATTAGCTAAATTTGTTTTTCTATTTCTGTTAAGACCATCAGGTTTCATCGGGGAAACCTTAAAGGCAAATCTCAAGTTCCCTCTTTTCGTTTTTCTAATATGTAGATAGTCAATATCAATATCAAGTTCTTTAACTAATTTCTTTAATACTTCAATTGACTTTGAAAACTCTGTATCTATATCAATGATAATAGTATCAATGAATAACATATTGCTATCAGCTAACACATTCATTTCTTTAAAGAGTTTTAATCGTTCCGCTCCAGACTTGCTCCGTTTATACTGTTCCCAGAATTCTTGTGTTAGCACAACTGGGTTCGGATGAAATAAAATGTCTAACTTGTATTTTAAATGTTTGCTTTTTATAAATTTTTTTAATGTATCCTTTGTCTTAACTATACGAATGTCTATTGGCTTGTTGTCTTTCATAAATAATAAAACATAATTAAAATCTTTTTTATATCCATCTCCTTTTTCATAATCATCCATAAGATAGTAAGGTTTTCTAATAGGCTCTTCTAACTTTAGGTTTACAAAAAACTCTTGATATTTTTTACTAAATTCTTTAAAATCAAATTTAGTATTCATTGTTTACCTCGTTTTGTTTAGTTTGCTTCGTTTTGCCTCGCTTTGAGGTTGCTTTGTTTTGTTTTGTAGTTGCCTTGCGTTCATTTTTCGCATCGTTCATATCCCTTTTTCCTTTTTTTATCACAATAACAATTTACTAAATTTACTCCCTTTCGTTCAAATTTTGCCAACTTTTATTAAAAATTGATTAACTCTTGTTAAACTTTGATTAACTCTTGTTAAACTTTGCCAAACCTTAACTAACTTTTGCTGAGTTTTGTTTAACTGTTGATTAATGTAAAAATTTTTCAAACTCTCCATATCTTTCCTCCTAGTTCAATCTTGGGATTTTGTAATACCCAATAGTTCCATACTCGTGTCTATCTTCTTTTACAAGTTCTAAATTCTCCATACTAAAAGTTTTCTCTTTATCTTCCGTATTTTCAGCTATAGGCATTATTTCTATTACTTTTCCATTTCCCAATTCTACTTTTTTGTATTGTTCTCTAGCTAACTTTACTGCCTCGTCCCAACTTATTCTTTCTATATTTCTTTTTGATAGTAGTGTAGTTTTTAAATCTAACTTATAGAGTTTCCAAGCTGTAGCTACATAGTTATTTTCTATCAGCTGTTCTAATCTCATATTTTGAGCCAATCTTTCTTGTCTTTCTTCTTCTATCTTTTTTCTTAACTTTCTATAACTGAAACTTTCCTCTCTTCCGAGCTTTAGCTTTACTCTAAACTTATTTGAAATAGATAATTCAATTTCTGTGTATAGAAAAATCACTAAAATTAACAAAACTATTACGAAAAATGTTAGTTCTATTATTTTTAATTCACTCATTTTCATTCTCCTCACAATCATTAGCAAAGGCAAAAATTACAATAAATGAAAAAATAACTGCAAAGAAAAACTTTATATTTGTAAAAAATAAATAAATCAAAAATGAAATTAAAATTATTAATGTAGCTCCAGCTGATACTTTGTCTAATTCCCTGCATTCTTCGTTTTTCATTTTTACTTCTACTCACTAGAAATTTTATTTATATAATATAATAAAATATAATCATTTTAAAGAGGGAAAAAAAATGATAGGAACAAATTTTGGTGAAAATGTCGTCATCGGGTTTTTAGGAATGAAAGGAACAGGAAAAACAACTTTTATGAAACATTATATCTGTCAGGAAATAAAAAAACAAAGAGAAGTTTACATTTTCTTTCCTTGGCAATATCTAGATAGTAAAAGAAACTTTGCAGTAAAGAATATGTTAACAGCTCCTCCTAGCATAAGACTTGATATAGTAAAAAAGATAAGAGATACAATAGCAGATGAAAAAAGAACATCTCCATTGACAATCGTAATAGATGAAATAACACTGCTAACGAAGGATAATAAAGCATCTGAAATACTTTCACAGATAGTAGACTTCTCCCGAAACTATAACACCAATATCCTCTATACTGCAAAGAGAACAGCAATAATACCGAAGATGATTGTTAGTCAGACAGACATTTTTTACATTTTCCGGAACACACTAAAAAATGATTTGGAGATACTAAAAAAAATAAGTTATGAATTATATTATCTAGCTCCTCGTTTAAAAGACCAGTATTCCGTGGAGATAGAACACAATCAGCCTAAACACATACTTTATTCAAAATTTGATGTTGGAGAACTTGATGAATGTTTAAAAAAATATCTTTATTCAAACAACAATTCAGATAGTTTAAGTGAAAATATAAGTGAAGATATAGATTTTAACGAAAAAGAATTTGAATTTGTTAAAGAAAGAGAAGAAAACTTCTGGAGAAATTTCAGTTTTTAAAATTATTTTTTTTCTTTATTTTTTTCTTTTTCATTTAATAACTCCTCAAGAACAAAATTCACAACCTGTGTTTTCCAACCTCTATGGTCTCTTAAAAACTTACTTAGTATGTTAGGATAATTTTCTTCCATAAATTTTTTACTTCTTTCAATTAAATCTTTTTCAACATACACTAATATTTTGTTTCTCAATTCTATACTCCAATAATTTTAGCTTTCATTATACAAAGAAATATTATATTTCATAATTTAGGATTTTCCCTTTCTTCAAAAGCATCTAGGAATTTTTCCAAAACATAAATAACAACTCTTGTTTTCCAACCTCGCTTATCTTTTTTAAATCTTCTTAGTAATGTAGGATTACTTTTTTCTAAAACTTTTTCACATCTTTCAACTAGTTCATCTTCTATGTATATAGTTTTCTTCCTAGCCATTTTTATCCTCAAATTGCAATTGCATATATTTTACATACATATTATATGTAATTTACATACAAAATACTATAAATTACCTGTAAAATTTTTCTTCCTTCAGGTTCCTTTGCCGAACCTCTCCTGCGAAGCAAAATCAATGGTTTCCAATATCCTTTCATCTTTTTCTTTTGTCAATCTTTCATAACTTTCTTCTACTCTTTCAATAGCTTTTTCTCATTCTTGAAATACTTTTATTACCATTTTTAATTGCTCATTTTCTTTTTTATAAAGTTCTATTTCATCTCTTATTTTATTTTCACTTAAATAAAAAGCTTTACAGCTTCATCTATTATTTGACTTTGTAGTTTTCCTGTCTTTCTTTTCTATTATTTCTGTTGTTGGCTTCATTTGATAATCCCTCATTTTTATTTTAATCTTAATAAAGATTTATTTTTCTGTATTCTATATATTACTCTTAATATAAAGAACGAGGAACACTTAATTGAGAAAAGAACTACAAAAAGAAAAATTAAAAATAGAAAAAAATAAAAACATCCAAAAATCTTTGGAAATATTAAACGATTATATAAGAAAATATGGAGAAATAAAAAGTTTTGATTTTCTTTACGATATAATGAAAAAAAGTCAGCCATTTGTAGAAGAATTATTAGAATTAAGGAAAAAGGTAAATCCAAATTACGATAAAAACCAAGCACGAAAAACTATAGCTGGAAATAACTTTCAGTTTTTAGTTTTGTATCTTTTAATATTGAATATAGAAAAAGGAAATTTACCTAATGATTTAATTGTATTGAAAACTAAAAAACATAAAATTGTTGATAAGTATGCAACTATAAAGGTTGCAGATGAAACACAAAAACCAGATTTGGATTTGATCGCTTTTTCAGAGGAAGAAAAAAAGCCTATAATTATTTACAGCTGTAAGACATCTCTTAGAGAAAGAGCTGGGCAAACTTACAGATGGAAACTACTTATTGATATAACTAAATATTGTCCAGCATTAGTGGAAAAATATAAGCTAGAATACCCAGAAAAAAGAAAGGTTTTGACAGGATTTATAACTACAAATTTTTATAATGAAATAATGCAACCTCAACAAAAAGGAATGCTTGAGTTTTTTGATTATTCTTATATCGCTAAAAATATTGAAGTTCAACCCCCAATAAAAAAACTAAGTTCAATTATAGATGACTTAAATAATCTTTTTGGTTAACGATGAATTTAGAAGAATTCAAGCAAAAATTTATTGAGATTAAAAATAAAGGATTTGTTAGATCTTTAAGGAAGGGTCCTACTGGTGTAGGATATACCTTTGAGAGTTTATTAGGAATAAAAGAAAACAACTTAGCTACTCCTGATATACAGGGAATTGAAATAAAAACTCATAGGATAGGAAGTAATAATCTTATTACACTTTTTACATTTAATAAAAAAGTATGGAAAATTAATCCTTTAGAAGCTATTAAAAAATATGGAGTTCCAGACAAGAATGGAAGATTAGGTCTTTATTTTACAATGTCCCAAAAACCAAACAGTGTTGGTTTATTTATTTATATTACACAAGAGCATATTCAACTAAGACACTTAGATGGAACTGTTATAGCTGAATGGTCTATAGATAATCTTGTAAATAGGTTTAAAGAAAAAATTCCTGCTATGCTTTATGTAACAGCAGAGGTAGAAGAAAGAAATGGTAGTGAGTATTTTCATTATATTCGAGCACAACTTTTAAAAGATACATCCAAAGAAGTTCTTATCTCGCAATTCAAAGAAGAAAATATCGTTATAGATTTAAGACTACATGACAAAGGAACACAAGCTAGAAATCATGGAACTGCCTTCAGATGTTATGAAGAAAATCTACCCAAAATATTTAGCCATATAGAAGATATCTTATAGGCTTAATTTCTCATAATTACTATATACTCATTTAGCATAGTATTAGAAGTTTTACCAGTTATGTTAGAAGGTGAATTTTTTAAAGGCATTCTCTTGTTTGCAATTTCACGAACAAAAATATTTTCAAGGGTTAAGCCAAAACTTTCAAAAAATTCAGCAGTTATAAAGTCCATCTCAATTCGAATTCCTTTAACTGTTCTGTTTCCAACAACAAAACAAACATTAGCATTATCATTTAAAGTTTTAACTACCTGCTTAATAGAAAGGTAATAATCATAAAAGAAAGAATAAACTTCTAATGCTCTTTTTTCATCAATCTTTTCAATATTTTTTAAAGCGTCATATAAATGTCCCGATGGAAGTTCCTTTTGCTCTTTTATTTTTTTTCCACCAAGACAAAGACTATCAAGTTTTAAATCGCCGTCTCCATAAGGATTTAAACCTTTCAACCAATCAAAACTAAAACTTGAAAACTGACCATAAGCAACCGTAGTCTTACTATCACCATAAGGAGGGGAAGTAATAATTAAATCAACATTTTTTATGGGTATAGACACTCTTACATCTTGTAAAAACAATTTAAAATCTGTAAAGGGTATAATATCGGTTTCAACTATTTTTAGATACTTTTCAACCAAAGAAATAAAAGTTTTTCTCACATTTGGAGTAAATTGCTTAAGTTTTTCTTCTGACAATCTATATCTTTTAAACTCACCTTTTCTGTTATTAGATACATCTCTAACAGTTTGAGAAAATACCACCAAAAGAAATTTAAAAATTTCATTGTCTTTTACCGTTCTTAAAAAAGTTCTTATCTTACCTAAATCTTTTATAACATAGTCCTTAAACCAATAACTTATATTTTTTACTTCAGGAATATCAGGTGTCAAATTATTCCACTCTATATTAAACCTATCTAAAACATCCCTTATTCTATCTGTTTCAAAATTAGAAGCTCTTACATCTGCAATTAACAGAGCAAGAGGATTAATATCAGTTCCAAATGCTTTTCTGTTGAGCTTTAAACTTTCAACAATAGAAACTCCACTGCCACAGAAAGGGTCGTAAATAAGGCTGTTTTCACTTGAATAGTTTTTTATTAAATGATTAACCAGAAGATAATGAAGCATAGCTGGATAATCATGTACTGAATGCCTACCTTCTGAAGCCTTATATTCTTTAAAGTCAAATTCAGGATACTTAATTCGCTCTATGCATTTCATAATACTACCTTTTTAATTTCCTACTCATAATATAGTTCCTCATTGTATTGTAATGAACACCTAATATTTTAGCTATACTTGAAATAGATACTCCTTTTTCCAATAGTTCCTTTATATACTCTTTCTTTTCGTCCAGTTTGGAGTTGTAAGAACCTTTAGGCCTACCAAGTTTCTTTCCTTCTGCTTTCTTTTTAGCTAATGCTTCTTTAGTTCTTTGACTGATTAATTCTCTTTCAATCTCACTTGCTAAAGAAAAAGCAAAAGCCAAAACCTTACTCTGTATATCATCTTTAAGCTCATAGTTTCCTTTTACAACATATATGTTTACTCCTTTTTGAAGTAAAAGATTAAGCAGTTCCATTATCTCAAGCATAGACCGACCTAACCTTGAAAGCTCAGCGACTATCAAGCTATCTCCTTCCTCCAGATTGGCTATTACTTCTTTTAGTTTTCTATTTTTCCAACTTACTTTTCCACTTACAGTTTCTTCTATAAACTCTACATTTCCAAGTTTTCTATTATTCGCATACTGGAGTATTGTAAATTTTTGATTTTCTAAATCTTGTTTGTCTGTGGACACTCTAATATATGCGTATGTTTTGCTCATATTTTCATTCACTTACATTACAAATGTTCATATCATTTATAAATGTTAATTATTATAACATAAAAAAGCAATAATTTTATTGTAAAATAAATGACATTAGAAACGGTCTATTTCCATAGAGAATTAATTTATTTTACTGAAATTAAAAGCTTTACCATAATTTATATTAGGGGTTTATGTTTAACGAAAATTTAAATAAATATACTCTTTTCCTCACAGCCGATAATTCTTTTTTTACAATTTTGGCTTAAATTTTTTATCTTTTTTAACAGTTATATCCCTAATTTTTATTTCATTCGAATATTTAACAGCTTCATCTATGTCTTTTGCTGAAAATTCCAGTCTATAAATTTTTTGATTTAAAGCATTTTTTACAATTATATTTGCAACCTTATCCCCTGCATTATCCATATCTGTTGCAATAATAATTTCTTTATATTTCAAAATTGCATCTAATGCTTTATTAATATTTTCAACTCCATTTAAGATAAGTATATCAGTATTTTTTAATTGCTTTAGTTCCTCAATTCTTATAGCATCAATAAATCCTTCTACAACCACAATTTTATTAGAGTTTTTTCTGATATGTGTATAAGTGCTTTTTATTTCCTCCTTCTCAATATTAATAACTCTTTCTTTTACATTTAACTTATCTGTTGCATATCTAATATGATAGCTCCCTACTTCATCTCTTACACCAAAACCAAAGTATTTAAATACTTTTCCTGTTTCAGTATCAAAAATCTCATATTCAACTTCTTTTAGCCACTTCGGTATATGCTCTATTTTTCTATGTTCTTTTAAAAATCTTTTGATAATTGGCTTTTCTATAGGTTTTTCAGATATTCCTAATACTAGATACTTATTTGATAAAATTTTAGGCTCCGAGGAAATAGAATTATTCTTACTTTGGTATTCTCGAGTAAACTCTACTTCTAAAAAGTTTTCTCTCAAGTATTTTACAACTGTAATATAGTCCCAGCCTTTAACTATCATATATAAGTCTATCCAGCTCCCACCTTCCCCTGTGCCGTGGTCTCTCCATCTCCACTGGCTACCACTATGGAAAATACTTAATGAAGGATTTTTATCACCTCTCCAAATAGCTCTACATTCATAGTAGGAGGGTCTTTTTACGCATGGTATCCCTAAATCTACAATTATATCCTCTGGGGGTATTGATTTTATTGCTTCTAATTCTTCTTTTCTTTTTTCTTCATAGTTCATAATAGTCCCCTTGAGTTTTTCAACTATTGAGGAATAAGACAAATATCCATTTTTACTTTTTTCCATCTTTTGCCTGTGTAATAGTATAGGGGCTGGTCTTTTAACTCTAGGCAGTCCTCCTCGCTGTTCCATTTCCCTTGTTCCATCAGTTGTATTACTTGAGGAGATATTTGATTCTTCATTTTTTGATAGCTGTATAGTCCTACCCCTATTCCAATTACTACTGATAGAAAGAATACCACTAGGCTCGGTATTAAGATTATGTTTCTCAACCTCTTGGATAAATTTTCGCTCAAACTCTTCAGCTCTTGCTCTTGCTGTTTTAAATCTTTCTTCAATTCGTTGAATACGTTTTTGTTGTATTTCATCAACTCTTCGCTTAAATTCTTTAAGTTCCCGCTGTATATCTGCTCTATCTGTTTTCTCTGCTCTGCTAATCTCTGTTTTAATTCGTCCAAATCTTTCATCGCTATATATACCTCCTTTTAGCCTAATCTTTGTATTTCCATACATTATAGATATATAGTCTTTTCCAATCCTATTTATCTCTAGTCCTTCTATACTTTTGAGATACTCTATGAGTTCTTCCCTACTATTTATATCTCCTGTTAGAATAAGATCAGCTAATATATTTGTCATTTCCTCTTTGATTTCATCCCTAGTTTTCTCTTTATATTCTCCTCTTTTATCTAATAATTCCTTTATTTTCTCGTTTAATGCTTTACCTCTATCTAGCAAAACTACATTATTTGTTAGGTTGTATCTAAGGTCCATATATCTTTCCAAATTTCTCCATAGCTCAACTTCCAAACTTCTATAACCTTTACGTGTAGCTTGAAAATATAGTTGAGTATCTGTTTTTTGGTTCCTACTATCAATAGTAATATGAATATGATAGTTATCTGTATCTGCGTGTCCTATTGCTAATATGTTTAATTCATCCTTTAAATAACCAGCTGTTATTTGTTCTATAACTTCATCGTATAGCTCTTTTATTGTTTTTCCTTGTAGCTTCAGTTTTTCCTCTAACTCTTTTTTATCTTCTGCAAAACTGATAAGAAAGTTAAATGACTTTGTTTTATATGTATTTAATCTCGCTTTTTCTAAAAAAAGTTCTGCGTTTCCATCTATAATATCAACCTTTGATTTATTCCTAGTTTTATATTTTGTCCCTTCTAGTAAATATTTGACTCTTGCTCTAAGACTAGATTTAGACACTTGGAAATTTATTATCATTATTCATCCCTCTCATATTTATCAACTTCTAGCAATTCTACAAGTGCGTATTCAATATTTCTTAAACTCTCCAAAACCTGTATATCTATATCTCTTATGCTGTTTACTTCTTTGGCTATTTGATTAAGATTTACTCCAATCTTATTTATTTCATAAACCAATTGCTTTATTGCCTCACAATCTACTCTAGATTTTCTTCTAATACTCTTTGAAGATATTAAAACACTTCTCACATAATCAGATACACTTAAGCCTAATTGATCAGCTTTCTCTCTTATTTCTTCTTTCTCCTTTTCTGTCAATCTTAAACTCAACCAAGTCATTTTTTACTCCTTCTTAAAAGGGGGGTTTTAGGGGGAGATCCCCCTAACAAGCAGGGCAATGTGCAACATTGCCACAGCTTGCCCCCCCCACTCATCATTTCCTAAACTTATCAGTCTCTTTTCTTTTTTCACTGATTAACTCTTCAATTTTTCTTATCCATTCTTGCTCATCTAGAGCTGGCTCTGGAGATAGAGTAAGCTGTGTCTCGGGAACTGAGGACGGAGCCGTGGGCGGTTCGTGTAGAACAGCATAACTATTTTCAAACTCTTTTCTTTTCTCCTTAATCAAATTATCTATTTTTCTTATCCATTCTTGCTCATCATCTTTTGGGTCAGCTGTAGTTTTTTGGTTTTGTAATGGCTCAGAACATGGAATAGCATAACTAACATCACTAACAAATAAATCTGCTATAAACTCTATATCATTGTCATCATACTCGTAAACTTCTGTTTCTCCTTTAGCACCGACTACAGTAGAAAATTTATCTTGACTATAGAAATTTTTTTCTTGATACTGACTATAAGAATTTTTTTCTACTTCTTCTTGACTATAAGAACTTTTTTCTACTTCCCTTTCTCTAAACTCTCTTTCTTCTAACTCTCCTTCTTTCTCTATCTCTAATACTTTTTCTTTTTCTCTCTCTTTAAACTCTCTTTTCTCTTTTTCTCTCTCTAATCCTTTTTCA
>JALVKE010000179.1 GCA_027028005.1 Persephonella sp.
CCCCAAATCCCTGGCTCCGCAATGGAGCCCTTTTTTTATTTTCAGGTTATAATAAAGAAATATCAAAACTTGCAAAAGGGGGCAATATGATACCTGTAGGTGATAATATTCCAACGAGAAGTTTTCCTATAGTTACTATTTTATTAATCATTATCAACACTGTTGTTTTTATTTATGAGATGACACTTCCTCCTGATCAGCTTAACCTTTTTATTCACAAATATGGTTTGCTTCCTGTGGATCTTCTTCATTTTAATTTGCTTCCGCTTGTTACTCATATGTTTTTACATGGAAGCTGGGCCCACCTACTTGGAAATATGATTTTTTTATGGGTTTTTGGAAACAACGTAGAAGATGCTCTTGGAAAGATTAAGTATATTATATTCTATTTTATATCAGGTCTTGGAGCAGCTTTTTTACAATCTTTTGTTAGTATCATCTCAGGAAGTTTACTTATCCCTATGGTAGGAGCTTCTGGTGCTATAAGTGGTGTTTTAGCTGCATATATGAAGTTATATCCTGAGGCAAAAATTTTGACATTTATACCACCATTCCCTGTACTTTTTGTCTTACCTGCCTGGTTCTTTATAGGTTATTGGTTTTTTATACAGGTAATATTTGCGATGATAATTCCTCCAAATGTAGGAGGAATAGCTTGGTATGCACATATTGGTGGTTTTGTCGCTGGATGGTATGCACTAGATCTATTTAAAGTTCATAAACAGATGAAAGTTGTTCATTACTCAACTTTAAGATAAACTGGGGAACTTCTGTTCCCTGCTTTATCTACAGCATAAATAGAAAATACGTCTCCCTTTTTCCATTTTTCTACCTGATAAAAATAACTTTCAGATAAACCTATTACCTTGTTTCCTTTTTTAATTTCATAGTAAACGACATCAGCAGAAGGACTTTCTTTCCATATTAAAAACAAAGATTTTTTATAAAAAATGTATTCAGGATTTTCAGGGGGAGCTGGAGGAAAAATATCTTTATAAAGAATACAGGTTGTTTTGGAAGGATTACTTTCATCTGCTTTATATTTATAGGTAAGATAGTAGCAATACAGACTATTAATTTTTACCTTTTTATCCAAAAACTGTTTTTTCTTTACTGATGCATACTCAACAGGAGGAATTAAATCTTTCTCATTGCCTTTATAAACATTAACTGTATACTTCTTTTTAAAATTTTTTACAACAATTAAAATTCCATTATTAACAATTCTTAATTTATAGTTAGGCTTTTCAATATCTATTGTATGAGGAATAATACATTTATATCTTGAGATTGAGTAGTTTCCCTTTAATGTTTTTACTATAATTCTGTAGCAAAGTTCATTATTAAAATTGTTAATAATTTTTTCAAACCAATAAAGGTTATCAATAGACTTAACTTTGATATTCTTTATTTGGACTCCATTTTCTTCCACTAAAAAGAAAAACTTTTCTTTAATAGGTTTTCCATCATCGTATACAGGATTATAAAACCAGTAAACAACAATCCTATTTCCTTGTTGTTTTATATATATATCTTTCACAGGTTCAGGATTTTTTGATGGGGGTGTTTTAGGAGGTCCTTTTACTCCACAGGAAAAAATAAGAGGTAAAAATAAAAGACATAAACTAAATATCACTTTCATTAATAAAATTCCTTAATCTTATTAACTTCTTTATTAAGATAGGAAATTCTTTTAAAGGTATCTGATTTGGACCATCTGATAGTGCCTTTTCAGGATCAGGATGGGTTTCAAAAAATAGTCCATCAACTCCAACACTAACAGCGGCTTTAGCTAAAGGATAAACAAACTCCCTTTGTCCACCTGAAGCCTTTCCCTGACCACCTGGAAGCTGAACACTGTGAGTAGCATCAAATATAACTGGTGCAAACTGTCTCATAATAGGTAAACTTCTATAATCAACTACTAGATTATTATATCCAAAGGAAACCCCTCTCTCTGTAAGATAAAACTTTTTAGCTCCACCAAATTTTAGTTTTTCAACAATATTCTTTGTATCCCAGGGAGCTAAAAACTGCCCTTTTTTTACATTAACCTCTTTTCCTGTTTTTGCAGCTGCAAGGATCAAATCTGTCTGCCTACATAAAAAAGCAGGTATCTGGAGTATATCAACAACTTCTGCAACAGGCTTTGCCTGATAACTTTCATGAATATCCGTTAGAACAGGAAGATTAAACTCTTTTTTTACTTCTTCTAAGACCTTTAAACCATAATCCATTCCTCTTCCACGAAAACTCTCATGAGAACTTCTATTGGCCTTATCAAAAGAGGATTTAAATACAAATCTTATATCAGGAAGTTCATCCTGAAGTTTTCTTAAAACTTCAGCAGCTTCAAAACATATCTCTTTACTTTCTATCACACAGGGTCCTGCAATTACAGTGAATTTTTCCATATTACCTCTCTTTAAATTATTTTAGATAATAATAAACGAGCAAAGAAAATCTTATCAACTTTTTTTATAATTTAATAAAAATCTAAAAAGAGGTAAGAGAATGAAAAAAAGAGCACTGATTTCTGTCTCTGACAAGAGAGGAGTGGTGGATTTTGCTAGAGAGCTTGTAGAACTAGGATATGAGATTATATCTTCTTCAGGAACAGCAAAGGTTTTAAGGGAGCATGGAATTCCTGTAATAGAGGTTTCTGAAATTACAGGTTTTCCTGAGATTATGGGTGGGAGAGTAAAAACTCTTCATCCTAAAATCCACGGTGGCTTGTTAGCAGTAAGAGATAATCCTGAGTATATGAGACAGTTAGCAGAGCAGGAGATAGAACCTATTGATATTGTTGCTATAAATCTCTATCCCTTTGAAGAAATTGTTAAAAAAGGAGCAGATCTAGATGAGATTATTGAAAATATTGATATAGGTGGTCCTGCAATGGTTAGGGCATCTGCTAAAAATCATAAATTTGTAACAATTATTGTTGATCCTGATGATTATGATTTTGTTTTATATGAGCTTAAGGAAAAGGGAGATACATCTTTAGAGACAAGAAGAAACCTTGCATTAAAGGCTTTTAGACATACAGCTTTTTACGACAGTGTAATATCCCACGTGTTAAATGAAAAGTTTGGAATAAATGAGAAGTTTCCTGAAGAGCTTTCTATTCCTGTGAGAAAGAAACAGTCTCTAAGATATGGAGAAAATCCTCATCAGGAAGCGGCAATGTATGTTTCTCCTGTTGAGTATAAAGGTTTATCAGTAGCTGAAAGTGAGGTTCTTCACGGAAAAGAAATGTCTTACAATAACTTTCTAGATGTTGAAGCTGCAGTTAACCTTGTAAAAGAGTTTGAAGATACAGCCTGTGTTATTGTAAAACACAACAACCCCTGTGGTGTAGCGTTAGCTGAAACTCAGGAAAAAGCATATAGAGAAGCTCTAGCAAGGGATCCAAAATCTGCCTTTGGAGGTATTGTAGCTTTTAATAAACCAGTAAATTTAGATACAGCAAAAGCTTTAACAGAGATATTTTTAGAGGTAATTATAGCTCCTGAGTTTGATGAGGATGCTCTTTCTTTCTTAAAAGAAAAAAAGAAAAATCTCAGACTTGTAAAGATTAAAAACTTCTTTAAAAAGCCTCAGGGTTTAGAGTATAGGAGAATAAGTGGAGGTCTTCTAGTTCAGGATAGGGATCTTCAGCTTTATAAAGAGTGGAACATTGTCACAAAAAGAGAACCTACTCCTGAAGAGGTTGAAGACTTACTTTTTGCATGGAAAGTTGTTAAACATGTAAAATCTAATGCTGTTGTAATAGCTAAAAATAAAGCTACAGTTGGTATAGGCCCAGGTCAAACGTCTAGAGTAGATAGCTTGGAAACAGCTGTTAAAAAAGCAAAGGAGTTTGGATTTTCAACAGAAGGAGCAGTACTTGCATCTGAGGCATTTTTCCCATTTAGAGATAGTATAGATGAAGCTGCTAAACATGGTATAAAGGCAATAATTCAGCCAGGAGGTTCTATAAGAGATCCAGAGGTTATAGAAGCCGCAGATGAACATGGAATAGCTATGGTATTTACAGAGATGAGACACTTTAAACATTAAAAGGGCTGCTGAGAAGCAGCCTTTTATAAAACCTTTTTTATCTTTTCCCCTACAAATTTAGTCCATCTTTTTCTTCCTGAACCTTCCTTATACATATAATAGTGAGCAGGATTTTTTTTGTAATAGTCTTGATGGTATTCTTCTGCAGGATAAAACTCTTTCACAGGTAAAACCTGCGTTACAACAGGTTTCTCAAACAAACCTGATTTATTCAACTTTTCTATAAACTCTTGAGCTTTTTTCTTTTGATAATCATTATGATAGAAGACAGCAGTTTTATAATGCTCTCCTCTATCAAAAAACTGACCACCTTCATCTGTTGGGTCTATATTTGCAAAAAATATTTTTAACAGTTCTTCATAAGATATTTTCTCTGGATCATATATAACCTTAACTGCCTCTCTATGCCCTGTATTACCCGAGCAAACATGATCATATGTTGGATTTTTTACATATCCTCCTGTATATCCTGAAATAGCATCAATAACCCCTTCTGTTTCCTGAAATATCTCTTCGATACACCAAAAACAACCACCGGCAAAAGTGGCTTTTTCAAATTTTTTCATAATCATCCTTTATGGATAAAGTTGTTCTCCTGTTTCAGGATCATAGATAAATATAGCATTTACAGGACAGGCTTCAGCAGCTCTGAAAATCTCCTCTTCTTCTTCTGGTGTTAAATCAAGGATTACTTCCTGTCTTCTCTTCTCAGCTACTTCCTTAAAAAGTTCTTCTTTATCTTTTCCTGGTTCTAAGATAACAGCTTTGTGTCTTTTATCTAACTCAATATATTTAGTCTCTTCTGCACATGGTCCAATACCTTCACATATAACCCTGTCAACAACAACTTTTAATTTTCCCATTTTAACCTCCAAAAATTTTAAAATATCTAAATACAAACTATATAAAAAAGGAAAAAATATGAAATCAATGATTTGGATTATCTTATCTGGAATTTTAATGGCCATATCTCTACCTGGATATTTTATCCCATTTTCCTTTGTCTTTGGATTTATTATTCTTTTTAATAGATTAAAAGATGCTAATTTGAAAGAAACTTTATACTACTCTTTTATATCAGGTTTTATTTTTTCTTTACTTGCCTTTTACTGGACTGTATATGCAATAACCTATTATGGAGGAGTTTCTATATTTTTAGGAATACCTCTTTTATTTATTTTAGCTGCTGTGTTTTCTATTTTTCAGTTTGTGTCATCAAGTTTGATTTTTTACTTTTTTAAAAGGAGATATAAATTATCAGCATTATTAACTTTTCCTTTCATATGGGTTGCATTTGAGATATTAAGAGAATTTTTTCCCTTTGGTGGTTTTCCTTGGAACCTTATTGGATATACCCTCTCTTATTTTAACTCTATAGCTCAGATCACATCTATTTTTTCAGTATACTTTTTATCTTTCCTAGCAGTTTTTATACCTTCTATAATCTTATTCTCCTATCAGAAAGGACGTTATCCTTTTATCTTTAGTTTTGTATTTGTATCAGTTCTCATTTTATCCCTACACTTTTGGGGTATTTACAGAGGAGAGCATTTTAATACTGTTGGAATAGATAAAAAAGTAGCAGTAGTGCAGGCTAATATAACTGAAGATGTAAAGCTGCAGAATAAAGAACCTTTGAAAGTAATAGATAGTTACGTTTATCTAATTAAAGAAGCTTATCAGGAAAGCCCGGATTTAATAGTTCTCCCTGAAAGTGCTTTACCGTTTTTCTTTATAGGTGGAGATGAAACCTTGAAAAGATATTTCTTAGATAAAATCAAAGATATAAAAGTGCCAATGCTTCTAGGCTCAGATACAGCTTTTTATAAGGATAATCGACTCTTTATATACAACAGTGTGATCCTATTAGATGAAAATAAAAATATTGTTGATATGTATCACAAGATAAAGCTTGTTCCTTTTGGAGAGTATGTTCCATTTCCTTTTAAAATCTTTTCTTCTATTTTTCCTTACTTAGAAGGTTATGATTTTTCAGCAGGTCAAGAGAAAAAAGTACTAACTTTTAAAGAATGGAAAATAGTTCCATTAGTATGTTTTGAAGGAATATTTCCAAACTTTGTTGCTGATTTTTCAAAAAAGGGAAATGTTATTGTAAATATCTCAAATGATGCTTGGTTTGGAAAAACAGTAGCTCCTTATCAGCATTTTGAAATGGCTAGAGTAAGGGCTATTGAAACAGGATTGTATCTTATAAGGGGGACGAATACAGGTATAAGTGCCGTTATAACTCCCATAGGTTCTATAAAGGGAAAACTTGGTTTGTTTAAGGAAGGAGTTTTAACATCGCAAGTAAAACTGCAGAAAACAGAAACGTTTTGGAAGAAACATCATATTCTGTTGACAGGAATATATGTAATATTACTAATTATAATAATATTAATCTTTGAAATAAAAAAGGAAAGAAAAAATGGTTGAAGAAATTAGGGGAGAGATTAACAAAGAAATTATTAACTTACTTATTAATCTAATGAAAAGTATTCTTGGAG
Organism: Persephonella sp.; assembly: GCA_027028005.1. Lineage (GTDB taxonomy): Bacteria > Aquificota > Aquificia > Aquificales > Hydrogenothermaceae > JAADDV01. The sequence continues at coordinate 6,570 of JALVKE010000179.1, forward strand.
AAAATACTGTTAATGTTATTCTGAGAAATTGTCAAAATCCTAAAGATGGAAAAAGATTAGTATACAGATTTGCGGAAGAAACCCAAAAATTACTTGGAGACAAAGGTTCTTTTGCAGCTATGAGACAGTTAGGTAGAGAGCTTGCTAAAAAATTAATGGAAGAACATCCTAAAGAAGAGTGGGAAGAAATTTTAAAAACTGCCTTAAATAATCTTGGTTTTGCAAGGCAGATAAAGAAAGAAGAAGATAAAGCTTTTATATGTGACTGTGTTTTTTACTCTCTTTTAGAAGAAAATAATTTAAAACCTGTTACTCATGCTGTTTGTTGGACAGGTTGGGGATTTATAGAAGGTTTTATAAAAGAGATAGAAGGGGTTAAAGGAATTAAATGGTCTAAAAGAGATTATGAACATAGAAGCTGTCAGTTTGATTTTATAGAAGAATAGAGTTTACTTTAAAAATTTGTTCTTAAATAAAAACTTATATCCTACGTCAAAATTTTTATAATTCATTATAAAATAAATATGCTGAAAACTTCCTATCCAGGAGGGAATAAAGATTAGAAAAAGTGTTTCAATTTGTAATAAGCACGCTAAAACCTAGGAAGCATAGAACTTATTCAATTTCCAAGGGATTATTGATTTATCTTGCTAAGATATACAGAAAAATAAAAATCCTTTCAAATTAAACTAATTTTCAATTGACCTTCAATTCTGTTTTCTATTGATATATAAGCTTCATGTTTTACTCCATATTTCTGCAAGATTTTGTCTCAATTAAGAGTCAAAAATCTAAGATTAACAGAGTTAGATTAAAAAAATTTTCCCTATCTGGGTAAGTTAGTTAATACTTACTAATTTATGATTTCTATCATAAATTTTGATCTAGATCAATTTTATAGTAAGTGCTTACTAACCTATAACTTAGGAGGGTAAAAATGGATCTACTCACCCTATCTCGTTTTCAGTTTGGTATGACTGCCTTTTATCACTTTCTATTTGTTCCCCTCACTCTAGGGCTAGCCTTCATGATAGCCATAATCAAAACCATATACCTAAAGAACAAGGATAAAAAGTATGATGACCTTGCGATGTTTCTTATGAAGCTCTTTGCTATTAACTTTGCTGTTGGTGTTGCAACAGGTTTAACTATGGAGTTTGAGTTTGGGACAAACTGGTTTCAGTATTCAAAATTTGTTGGTGATATTTTTGGAGCACCTCTGGCTATAGAAGGTCTTATGGCATTTTTCCTTGAGTCTACATTTATAGGTCTTTTCCTTTTTGGGAAAGATAGGGTTTCTGATAAGATACATACTTTTGCAGCATGGATGGTTGCTCTAGGAAGTACTCTCTCTGCTTTATGGATACTAATTGCTAACTCATGGATGCAAACCCCTGCAGGATACAAAATTGTAGAGTCTCCACAGGGAGTTAAAGCAGTTTTAACAGACTTTTTTGAAGCAGTTATAAATCACTCTACAGCTATAAGATTTCTTCACTGTGTAGATGCTGGATATATAGTTGGTGGATTTTTTGTTATGGGTGTTATGGCCTATTACCTTCTAAAAGGAAAACATGTTGAGATAGCAAAAGTAGGTTTAAAGTTTGCCCTTGTTTTTACAGCTGTTGTATCAACAATTCAGATAGTTTTTGGGGATCTTCATGGATATCAAGTAACCCATACACAACCATTAAAAATGGCTATGATGGAAGGAAAATGGGAAACAGAAAAAGGAGCTTCTCTTGATCTGTTTGGTGTTATAGATCAGGAAAAGCATGAAACAAAAGTATTACTTAAGGTACCTTATCTTTTAAGTATTCTTTCTTACCACGATCCATATGCAGAATTTAAAGGAATAGATGATTTAATCAAAGAATACAAACAAAAAGCACAAAAAGCAAAAGAGCTAATACCTGTTTTAGAGGCAAAATTAAAAAAATTAGAGAAAAGTAATGCTCCACAAGAAGAGATTGAAAAAGTAAAAGCACAGTTAGCACAGGCTAAAGCAGAAGCAAAAGCTTACAATATATCTTTTGAAGATTTACCTTCTGTATCTCTTGTATTCACTACATTTCACCTAATGGTTTATCTTGGATTTTTCTTTGCCTTTGTTACAATCTGGGGATTATGGCTTTTAAAAAGAGGAAAACTTTACAAAAGTAAAGCATTTTTATGGACAGTTCTTCTGTCAATACCTCTTCCATTTATAGCAACAAACTTTGGGTGGATTGCCGCAGAAGTTGGAAGACAACCTTGGCTTGTTCAGGGAGTTTTATTAACTAAAGATGGTGTTTCTTTTCATCCAACTAGCCATGTTTTATTCTCTGTAATATTTTTCCTTGTTATATACACAGCTATATATCTTGTGTTCTTTTATGCAATGATTAAAGCTATTAAAAAAGGTCCTAAAAATTCCCATTCAGAAAACATTCCACCTTCCACAAATCCTGCACAGGTTACTGCATTTTCTAAAACTAAAGAAAATTTATAAGGAGGGATAAAAATGCCTACAGAGATGTTTACAACTCTTGAAGGTATATGGTTCTTACTTGCTGGAGTTTTCCTTGTTGGCTATGCATTAACAGATGGTTTCGATTTAGGAACAGGAATTTTAACTATTTTTACAAAAAAAGATGAAAACAGAAGAATTTTATACAATGCTGTAGCTCCTGTTTGGGACGGCAATGAGGTATGGCTTATTGCTGGTGGAGGGATGCTATTTGCAGCTTTTCCTGTTGTCTATGCAGCATCTTTTAGCGGATTTTATCTTGCCATCCTCATTGTTCTATGGGCTTTAATTGGAAGAGCTGTTGCTTTTGAATATAGAAATAAAAAAGAAAGTCCTCTATGGAGAAAAACGTGGGACTGGATATACTGGATAGGAAACTTTGTCCCTGCACTACTATTTGGAGTTGCTGTTGGAAATGCTGTAATAGGTGTTCCTATTGATCAACAGGGGGTATATCACGGTTCTTTCTTTACGCTTCTTAGACCTGCACCTCTTTTAATGGGTGTTGTTGGAGTTTTTATGTTCTTAATGCATGGAACTGCATACCTTCTTAGAAAGACTGAAGGAGAGGTTTTTCAGCTTGCTAAAAAAGCTGCTTATATTGGTTTTTTTGGATATATACTATCTCTTATTGTAACTGATTTTCTTTTAGTTCTTACAGCTCCTTATTTATACTCAAACTACTTTAAATATCCTCTTTTCTGGATTGCTCCATTAATGTTTGTTATAGGATTAATTTTATTCTTTAAATTTTTAACATCTGAAAAATATGAAAAAGTTATTTATGGATCAACGTTAACAACTATTGGAACTGTTTTAACAATTGCATTTGCTACATATCCTGTTTTAATGAGATCTACTATAAATCCTGAATATAACCTAACTATCTGGAATTCAGCATCATCCCATATAACTCTCACTGTTATGCTTGTTGTGACTGTTCTTCTTATGCCAATTGTGATTTTTTATACAGCTTATGTCTATAGAGTCTTCAAAGGAAAAGTTTCGGCAGAAGGTGGATATCATTAAAAAGAATACCTCTACTTGTCCACCTTTTTTCTCCATCTTATAGGGGTGAAAGCCCCTATTTTTATCTGTAACTTATATGCACAATTTGATAAAATTAACAAAAACAAATACAAAGCTTTATATGAAAAGCATACTGGTAATTTTATTAACTTTCTTATATTTTCAGCAATCTTTTGCTTTTACAGATATTAGAAAACAGTATCCTTACTGGTTTTATAAATATCTTTTAGAAAAAAAAGGATATTTTCTTTTTTAGATGAATTCTTAAAACCTGTATACCTTGTAGTTTACAAGGAAAAAAGGAAAATACTCTTATGTAATAAATTTGATATTCCAGTAAAAAAATATTATATATCCCTAGGTAGGAATCCTGTAGGTAGAAAAGAAAAGGAATGGGATGGTAAGACTCCAGAAGGGTTCTACTATATAGAATGGAGAAATAGTTCCAGTGATTTTTATCTTTCTTTAAAAATATCCTATCCAAATTTTGAAGATAAAATAAATGCTTATATTAATAGATATAAGCCAGGAAATTATATAATGATACATGGATTTCCAAACTGGGCATTCTTGTATCCATGGTATCAAAGAATATTAAAATATACAGATTGGACAAATGGCTGTATAGCTGTATCTAATAGTGAAATAAAAGAAATATGGGATTTAGTTGATGATTTTACACCTATAATAATAAAGCCCTGAGGGCAAGAAGCCTCAGGACACTTTTTTTGAAAAAAGTTGGGCCTTTAAAATTTTACCCATTTTAAAATGAACCATCTTTTTAGGTGGAACTTCCACAATCTCTCCTGTTTTTGGATTTCTTGCTTTTCTCCCATCTCGTTCTTTAACTTTAAATGAACCTAATCCTCTTATTTCTATCTTCTCACCCTTTGCAAGAGCATCAATCATTGCCTCAAATGTACCATTTAAGATTTCACTTAAAACAGTTCTATCAATGTGGGGGAATTTTTCAGCTAAATGTTCTAATAGCTCTGATTTTTTCACTTTTTCCTCCTCTCTTTTATTCTGTTATTTGGGAAAGTTCTATTCCCATCTTTTCAATCTGAGCTTTACATCTGTCACATATAGGTTGTCCTTCTTTTCCAACAGATTCATCATATATCCAGCATCTTGGACATTTTTCACCTTTAGCAAAAGTTACAGCTATCTTTGCCCCTTCTACTTTTTCCCCTTCTATACATATATCTCCAGAAGGAAAGTCTGAAAGCTCCACCTGTGAGACAGTTAAAAAGAATTTAATCCAATCTAAACGCTCTTCAACAAGTTTTTTATAATCTTCAGGTAAGGAAAGAATAACTCTAGCTTCGTAAGGATGTTTAATAAGGTTTAATTTCCTTGCTTCCTCTAAAGCCTTTAGAACATCGTCCCTTAAAGCCAGAAGTTTTTTAAATATCTCTTCAATCTCTTCATTTATATAATCTTCATTAACAAGGGGCATTTCTTCCAAGTGAATACTTTCTTTTACAGATGGATTTATCTTTTTAACATGATCCCAAACTTCTTCTGAAGTAAAAGATAAGACAGGAGCAAAAAGTTTTGCCATTGACTCTAAAAGCTGATAAAGAACTGTCTGTGCTGAACGTCTTTCCAAGCTATCAGGAGCATATACATATAATCTGTCTTTTAGAATATCAAGGTATATAGCTGAAAGATCAACAATAATAAATCTCTTTATCTCATGGTAAAACTTGTGAAATCTATGGTTACTGTAGGAAGCATGGGCTAAATCTATAAGTCTTTGAAGTTTTGAAAGCATCCACTTATCAAGTTCTAAAAGATCTTCATAAGGGATGCTATCCTTTTCAGGATTAAAATCGTAAAGGTTTCCAAGGAAGTATCTAAATGTATTTCTGATTTTTCTATAGTCGTCTGCTATAGCTTTCAGAAGGTTCATTCCGATTTTTATATCTTCTGTGTAATCCTCAGAAACAACCCACAGCCTTATAATATCCGCCCCATACATTTTTATAACTTTTTCTGGAGCAATTACATTACCAAGAGATTTTGACATCTTACGGCCTTTCTCATCAAGGATAAATCCGTGGGTTAAAACATTGTCATAAGGGGCTCTATCGTAAGACGCTACACCTTCAAGAAGAGAAGACTGAAACCATCCTCTATGCTGGTCTGAACCTTCAAGATACATATCAGCAGGCCATCTTAGCTCTTCCCAAAAACCTGTTTTTAGCACTGCAGCATGGGATACTCCAGAGTCAAACCATACATCAAGTATATCCTCTTCTTTTTTAAACGCTGTGCTTCCACATTTTGGACATTTATATCCTTCTGGAAGAAGTTCCTTTGCACCTTTCTCAAACCATATATCAGCACCGTATTCGTAGTTTTCTACAAGCTTTGCAACATGCTCAAAAACTTCTTCCTCTTCAACTATGTAGTCGCAGTTTTCACAGTAGAAAACAGCTATAGGCACTCCCCAGCTTCTCTGTCTTGATATACACCAGTCAGGTCTGTTTTCAACCATTGATTTAATTCTATTTTCTCCCCAGTGAGGTATCCATTTGACCCTTTCTATCTCTTTTATAGCTTCTCCTCTAAGGGTATTACCATTTTCTAAAACAGCATCCATGGCAATGAACCACTGAGGTGTAGCCCTGAAAATAACAGGATTTTTACATCTCCAGCAGTGAGGGTATGAGTGTTTTATTGTTTCATGGTGCAGAAGTGCTTCAACCTCTTTGAGCTTTTCTATGATAGGCTCATTAGCATCAAAAACCCTTAATCCCTGTATAAACTCAGGAGCTTCCTTTGTAAATCTTCCCTCGTCATCAACAGGAGCAAAAGGCTCAACTCCGTATCTTTGTCCTATCACATAGTCTTCCTGACCATGTCCCGGAGCCATATGAACAAGACCTGTTCCTGTTCCAAGTTCAACAAACTCAGAAAGGTATATCTTAGAGACCCTATCTATAAACGGGTGTTTATACTCTAAAAATTCAAGCTCTCTGCCTTTTACCTCTTTTATAACATTCCCTTCTATTTCTGTTTTTTCTTTGAAACTCTCTAAAAGCTCTTTTGCAACGATATAAACTTTTTCTCCAGTATCAAGAAAGACATAGTCAAACTCAGGATTAACCATAACCCCAAGGTTCGCAGGAAGTGTCCATGGGGTTGTTGTCCAGATTACAGCATAGGTTTTTTTCTGAATACCAAAAGGTGGTTCTACAAGTTCAAATGCAACATAGATAGATGGGTCTTTTTTATCTGCATATTCTACTTCAGCCTCAGCTTCAGCTGTTTTGTCGTAAATACACCAGTAAACAGGCTTTTTACCTCTGTATGCTATTCCCCTTTTAAATATCTTCCCAAGCTCTCTAATCTCCTGAGCCTGATATGAAGGTCTCATTGTCAGATAAGGCTTTTCCCAGTTTCCGATTATCCCAAGCCTTTTAAACTCCTCTTTCTGTATCTCAACATATTTTGCTGCATACTCTCTGCATAATCTCCTGAACTCTGCTTTTGAAAGCTCTTCCTTTCTCTTTTTCTCTTTTTTCAGCTGTTTTTCCACCTGCTGCTCAATTGGAAGACCGTGGCAGTCCCATCCTGGAACAAAAGGTGCATCAAGCCCTTTCATTGATGCGTATTTTACAAGAATATCTTTTAGTATTTTGTTTAATGCATGTCCTATATGTATATGCCCATTTGCATAAGGAGGTCCATCATGAAGTATATACTTATCTCTTCCTCTTCTCTCTTCTCTTAATTTTTTATATAAATCTAACTCTTCCCACCTTTTTAAAAATTCAGGCTCCTTATTTGGTAGATTTCCCCTCATTGGGAAATCTGTTTTAGGTAGGTTTAATGTATCTTTCCACTCCAACAGATTTTCCTCCTACAGATAATAAATTTATTTAGTATCAAAGATTTATATTATAAGACAAAAACTAGTTGATTTGTGATATTGAAACTATATTATCTCCCTCTTATCTTTATCAGTTAGTAAGCATAAACTTATAGGAGTTTGCTATGAAAAAAATATTACCTTTTGCAGTTTTTGTATCCGTAACTCTTGTTTTTTCTGCATACTCATATACTCAAAAAGAATGTCAGGAGTATGTCAAAAAAGTTGAAGAATGTATAAAACAGGAAAAAAGCGGAGATTTAAATACTAAATGGAGAAAATGTGAAACGAAAGTTATCACCTCTCTCATCCAAGAGGAAGAAGATCAGGGAAACTGTTTTTCTTTTGAAGAATGTAGAGATCGTGTAATGGAAGAGATAAAAGCATGTGAAAAAGAAAGAATAAAACTTTATAACAAGCTTCTTAGAGAAAATCAGTAGTTTTTATTAAGTTTAGCTCAAGTTATTAAAAGAGTAGGGCAACCCTACTCTTTTAAGTCAAATAAATTACATTAACTTTATTTCTTTCTCAATGAAAATATCTGATTAAATTTGTTAAAATAATTTATTTCAAATAACGATTTTTAAATCAAGAGAAAAATCTTTGAGGAGTATACATGACACAGGAAACACAGGAAAAACCTTTTAAAGCAGGATTTGTTGCATTAATAGGAAGACCAAATGTGGGTAAATCAACAATAATGAATAATATACTAGGAACAAAGCTTTCTATAGTAAGTCCCAAACCTCAAACTACCAGAATGAGAATTCTTGGTGTAAAACATGATAAAGATGCTCAGATAATATTTTTAGACACACCGGGGGTTCAAAAAGGGAAAGATTTACTTACAAAAGTTGTAATGGAATCAGCTGTTGGGAGCATGGAAGAAGCAGATGTCCTTGTCTTTATTATTGAAGCAGATAAAGGATGGACAAAAGAAGATGAGCTAATACTAGAAAATTACATAAAGAAACTAAACAAACCAACTATTCTTGTTATAAACAAAATAGATAAAATGGAAGATAAGAGAATGCTTCTCCCATTAATAGAAGAAAGTGCCAAAAAATACAATTTTGTAGAGATTATCCCTATGTCTGCAATTAAAGGAGAAAATATAGACAGGTTTATTGAAGCTATAAAGAAATACTTACCAGAGTCTCCACCTCTGTTTCCAGAAGATCAGATAACTGATCTGCCTTTAAAATTCTACATAGCTGAGATTATAAGAGAAAAAATATTTCAAAATTTAAGACAGGAAATTCCATACTCAGCTGCTGTTGAAGTAGAAAGTATAGAAGAAGGGAAAAAGGATAAAAATCTTTTAATAGTAAACGCTGTTATATATGTTGAAAAAGAAAATCACAAAGGGATAATTATAGGGAAAAAAGGGCAGATGCTAAAAAAAATAGGACAGCAGGCAAGAGAAGAACTAGAGCATTTATTAGGTAAAAAAGTTCATCTAAACCTATGGGTCAAAGTAAAACCAAGATGGAAAGAGGATATTAGACTTCTTAAGCTTCTTGGATATCAGTACATATCATAGGTGATCTATGACACCAACACTTAACGTCTTTAAAGAAACTATAAAAAGGCTTTTGTATAAGAATAATATAAAAGCTTTAGAGCGTATCCTCCAGAAAAGCCATAAAGGTGATATTGTTGCTATATTTAGACATTTAAATCATCAGGAGAGAGTTAAAACATTTCAGATATTAATGAAAGTTGATCTCTCAAAAGCATCGGATGTTTTATATGATCTTGATGAAGATCTACAGATAGAGATTTTAAGATCTCTTCCTGTTAAAGATGCTGTTAGAATTCTTCTAACATTTTCTACAGGGGAAATTGCACCTTTAATAGATAAACTTCCAGATGAAGTTAGAAATCAGCTTTTGCAAAAGCTAGATGAAGAAGAGAGAAAAGAGCTTGAGAAGTATATCTCTTACGGTGGAGACAGTGTTACATCTTTAATAACTGAAGAGTATATTGCTGTTACAGATGATAAGACAGTAGAAGAAGTTTTAAATCTTTTAAAAACAGCTCCAGAAGATATTGAGCTTATATATATATATGTAGTTGATAAGAAAGGACGTCTTATTGGAGTTGTTTCTATAAAAGAACTTCTAACAGCTCCCCCTAACGTTCAGATAAAAGACATCATGAAAACAGATGTTATATATATAAGAACTGACGCAACAAAAGAGGATGCTATTGAGATATTTCAAAGATACGATCTCCTTGTTCTACCTGTGGTTGATGAAGAAGAAAAATTAGTTGGAGTTATATACATAGATGATATTCTTGATGCTATAACGGAAAAAACAACAGAAGAATTCTTTAAAATGGCAGGGGCTCAGGAAGAAGAGCTCTTTTATACAAACCAGATACTAAAGATAGCAAAGCTTAGACTTCCATGGATACTAGTTTCTGTATTTGGAGAATTAATTTCAGCTTTTATAATTAGCTTTTTCGATTTTACTATAAAGCAGTATCTTCCTATTATATTCTTTTTGCCTCTAGTTGCAGCTGTTAGTGGAAATATAAGCTCTCAGTCAGCAATTATCACAGCTAGAGGTCTTCTAACAGGAAAAATAACTGAAAATCTTAAAGATTACATACATCTTCTCTGGAGAGAGATAAAGATAGCTGTTATTTTAGGATTTGTTATAAGTACTATAGTGGGAATTGTTTCTGTTGTATGGTTAAGTAATCATATAGTTGGTGTTGTTGTAGCAACATCATTGTTTATAAATATAATAATTGCCGCATTTTTAGGTGGTTTTCTTCCTTTCTTAATGACAAAACTTGGAAAGGATCCAACATTAGCTACAGGACCTATAACATTAACCTTAAATGATATTATAGGTGTCCTTATATATTTAGGAACAGCAACATTATTCCTACATTATCTAACTTTTTAAATTTTCAGAAATTTCTTTTGCTGTATTCAAAAGAATTTTTTTTACCTCTTTTTCAGCTTTTTCTTTATTTAGCCTACTTATTGGTGCTAATATTGATAGCGCTGCTATAGGGTGTTTCCATTCATCTTTTATAACAGTTGCTACCTCTATCACCTCTTCTTCTGTCTTAGCTTCATCTATTTCAAAGGGGTAATCTTCTTTTTTTTCTGCTTTTTTCAATGCTTTTCCAGCAGCTGTCGTTTTAGCTGAGTATCTTTTTGCAATTCTTGGATGAACCAGAACAGATCTATTACTTTCTTCAGCATAAACATATACAATTTCATCCTTATGCAAGATAGAAAGATATACAGTTTCCCCTGTTTTATTTCTTAACTTTCTTAAAAATGGTTTAGCTTTTTGTAAAAAATGCAGACTTTTTAGATATGCATGTTCTAGGTATAAAAATTTCATTCCTAATTTATAGTGTCCTGTTTCTTCGTCCTGTTCTACAAGTCCTTTAGTTTCAAGAGTTGCAAGAAGTCTAAAAACATTATTTTTATTTAGATTTAAAATGTTACTTAATTCAGTGACACCTAAATCATCTACATTTTTTAATGTCTCTATAAGATCCAAAGCTTTTTCTATGGATGTTTTTGCTTCTTTTTTCTTCATTTTTCACCAATATTAAATATAATTATTTAAAACAAATTATAACGTTGTTTGATTATAACAAATTATATATATTTTTAGAGGGTACAAAAAATAAAGGAGCAGTTATGAGTTATATAGTAGTTTATGTTACAACACCGGATCTTGAGGTATCAAAGAAGATTGCAGATACTCTTGTCAAAGAGAAACTTGGAGCATGTGTAAATATAACATCTAAAATAAATTCAACTTACTATTGGCAAGGAAATATTGAAAATGACGATGAGTACCTGCTTATAATAAAAACAAGAGAAGATAGATTTAATCAGCTTGAAAAAAGAATAAAAGAGCTTCATCCATATACAGTTCCAGAAATAATAGCATTACCAATTGTTAGAGGTTCTCAGGAATATCTTAAATGGATTGATGAAACGTTAGAGAGGGATTAACATTGGGAGAATTAATAGTAGATAAAAATCTTTTAAATAAGACATATGTTTTTGAAGATAGAGAAGATGCTGGAAAAAAGCTAGCTCTTTTTCTAACACCTTTTATAGATAAGGATACTATTGTTCTCGCAATACCTTCTGGTGGAGTCCCCGTTGGATTAGAGATAGCGAAATTTCATAAAATCCCTTTTGATCTTATTCTTGTAAAAAAACTAACATTTCCTTGGAACACAGAAGCTGGTTTTGGAGCTATTAGTATAGAAGGAGATTACAGATTAAATCCTGAAATAGTAGAGTATACAGGTTTAACAGAAGACATAATAAACAAGCAAAAAGAAAAAACAATTAATGTTTTAAAAGAAAGAAACAAGCTTTTTAGAAAAGGAAAACCTTTCCCAGATTTAACAGGAAAAAAAGTGATAATAGTTGATGATGGTCTTGCTTCAGGTTATACAATGCTTACAGCTATAGATATGGTAAAAAGAAAAAATCCTAGGGAGATTATAGTAGCTGTTCCAACCTGTTCCACATCTGCTGTCGAAAAGGTTCTTCCCTATGTTGATAAGTTAGTTTGTTTAAACCTTAGAAGCTCCTACCCTTATGCTGTAGCAGATGCATATGTCAACTGGTATGATCTTTCAAATGAGGATGTTCTAAGATATTTAGAGAATATTAATTACTAGCATTATTAAAGGGACAGTTATAAAGCTTACTAATATACCAAGGCCTACAGAAGATACAGCTAGATCTTTATCTAAATTAGCACCTATAACAAAAATTGAAGCTAAAACCATAGGGGGCATTGATATCTCAAGTATAGTTGCCTTTATTGGAATAGAGAATTCAAAACCTAAGCTATAAAGAATAAAAATCAGTAAAAGAGGAACAAAAATCATTTTTATAAACAAAACAGTAAGAACATCTCTTATTCTTTCCCTGACAGCTGAAAATCTTAGATTAAATCCTACAGAAAATAAAGCTAAAGGAATAACAGTTATTCCAAGGGTATGAAAGGAGTTTAGTATAAAGTCAGGAATAGAAACAAAGGGTTTTATTAAAAAAGACAAAACAAGCGTTACAAAGGGAGGGAATGTCACTATTCTTTTCCAATCTATGGATACATTTTCTTTTTCCTGTCCATAGGCCAGAATAAAGGGAGAAAGAATTGAAACAGGTAAAAAAGAGGCTAGTTGATCAAAAATAACTGCATATCTAAGTCCTTCCTCTCCTAAAAAGGCTAGCTGAAAAGGGAAACCTAGAAAAGATGTATTGCCAAAAGTTGACATCATAATAAAAGAAGCATGGGTTTTTCTATCCATTTTAAGAAATTTTCCTACAAAATAAGAAAAAAGAATAGAAAAAATAATAACAGACCAACCAGTGATGACCATAAAAATTATAGAGCTGTCAATTTTTAGATGATAAACATTGTAGACAACTAAAGCAGGAAAAGAAAAATAGATAATAAATCTTATGAAAATATCTGAAGCATTTTCATCAAAAATCCTTTTCTTTCTTGAAAAATATCCAAGAAAAAAATAAAAAACAACAGAAAATAGGTTCTCTAGCATTAACGCTCCTTGTTTTTATGGTTAAGGGAAAAATATTATACGTTTCAGGTATAATTTTAAAAAATTATAAACAAGGGAGTTATATGAACGACAGACTCAAATATATAAGAAACTTTTCAATAATAGCCCATGTTGATCATGGGAAATCTACTCTTGCAGATAGATTAATGGAGTTTACAGGAGCAATAACAGAAAGAGAAAAAAAAGATCAGCTTCTTGATACCCTTGATATTGAAAGAGAAAGGGGAATAACGATAAAGCTTCAGGCAGTTAGGCTGAAATATAAAGCAAAAGATGGAAATGAATACACACTACACCTTATAGATACACCAGGGCACGTTGATTTTGGATACGAAGTGTCCCGTTCCCTTGCTGCCTGTGAAGGAGCACTTCTTCTTATAGATGCTACACAGGGAATAGAAGCCCAAACTATAGCAACATTTTGGCAGGCTCTTGAGCAAGATCTAGAGATAATACCTGTTATAAACAAAATAGACCTTCCATCTGCAGATGTTGACAGAATAAAAGAGCAGATAGCAGATGTTTTAGGACTTGATCCAGATGAAGCCATTTTAGCCTCAGGAAAGGCAGGAATTGGAATAGAAGATATTTTAGAAGCTATAGTAAACAAAATTCCTCCACCAAAAGGAGAAGAAGAAAAGCCGCTAAAGGCTCTTATATTTGACTCTTACTATGATCCTTACAGGGGAGCTGTTGCTTTTGTAAGAATATTTGATGGAGAGGTTAAAAAAGGAACAAAAATAAAGCTTATGTCAACAGGAAAAGAGTTTGAGGTTACAGAAGTAGGAGCACAAACACCTTATATGACTTCTTTAGACAGCCTAAAAGCAGGAGATGTTGGATATATTGCAGCTGCTATAAAAGATGTAAGAGATATAAGAATTGGAGATACTATAACAGATGCCCAAAATCCAACTCCAGAACCTATACCAGGTTTTAGACCTGCTAAACCTATGGTATATGCTGGGCTTTATCCTACAGGCTCAACAACATTTGAAGATCTTAGAGATGCCCTTGAAAAGTATTCTATAAACGATGCTGCATTAACGTATGAGATGGAAAGCTCACCAGCTCTAGGTCTTGGTTTTAGATGTGGTTTTTTAGGGCTTCTTCACATGGAAATAGTTCAGGAAAGGCTTGAAAGGGAATACGATGTAGAGCTAATAACAACAGCACCAAACGTTATATATAAAGTAAGAACAAAAAAAGGTGAAGAACTTGAGATAAGAAATCCTTCACAGATGCCAGATCCTTCGCAGATAGCCGAGATTTTAGAGCCTTACATAGAAGCAAATATCATAACTCCTAACGAATATGTTGGAGCTATAATGCAGCTAGTTCAGGACAAAAGAGGTATCCAAAAAGGGTTTGAGTATATAGATAAGAAAACAGTTATTCTCAGATACGATATACCTATGGCTGAGGTTTTATTTGATTTCCATGATAAGCTAAAAACAGCTACAAGGGGATATGCATCTTTTGATTACGAGTTTAAAGACTACAGACCTGGTGACCTTGTAAGAATGGATATTCTTATTAATGGAGAGCCAGTAGATGCTCTTTCTTTTATTGTTCACAGAGATAAAGCTTACAGGGTAGGAAGAAATATTGTTGATAAAATGAGAGAGGTTATACCAAGACAGCTTTTTGAAGTAAGAATACAGGCTGTAATAGGTTCAAAAGTTATAGCTTCAGCAAAAATACCTCCCCTAAGAAAAGATGTTCTTGCTAAGTGTTACGGTGGAGATATAACAAGGAAGAAAAAACTTCTTGAAAAGCAGAAAAAAGGTAAAAAAAGAATGAAACAGCTTGGAAAAGTAGAACTTCCTCAGGAAGCATTTTTAAGTATCCTAAAGGCAGAGTAGTTACTCTGCCTTATTGACAATTTCCTAAATAATTTTCGATTTTTCTTTTTAACTCATTTTTTTCCTCTTCAAGAACGGATAAAAGAAATTGTTTAAATTGTTCTCGATTAAAACTTTCATCTATTTTTAGTATTATCTCATCAGCAGCAATTCCTGCAGCAATTCCAATGATAAACCCAATTCCAGCTCCTGCAATATTACCAACTACCGGTACCACTGTACCAACTACACTTCCTGTTGTACTTCCAATTAATCCTTTTAGTAGAATCTTTCCTATACTTTTTCCAGTAGTTTTTATAATAAATTTTTCAGAGAGTTTTAATGCTACCTTTTTAGTTGTTTTTTTTATAAATGGTATAGCTAGAAATGTTGTAATAACAGTGCTGCTACTACTTATAAATAATCTACTTTTAAAGTTTTTTAAAAATTTATCTAAGTAATATTCTATATAGCTGTTTACATTTATATTTTTTTCTTCTACTACCAAACCACCAATATCTTTTTGAAAAACCTTATTTTCATCTTCTATTTTTCTAACTTTTTCTTCTAGAGTTTTGAACAGTTCATTTTTAAGCTCATTATCATTTTCTATTTTTTTGAAAACATCTTCTATATCCTTAAAAGGATCTCCTTTAAATAAAGTACCTTGCATTTCCTTTTGTAAATATTCTTCTAAATTTCCTAGTCCTAAATAAAGCAATCTAGCATATTCTCCTTTTAAACTATAAAAATTATCCAGGAAAAGATCCACATTTTTTTCTACCTTTGAAAAAGATCTGTCTATTGCAGAGAAAAGTTTTTTTTCATATTTTTCTGAAATTTTACAAGGAATTGATGGATTTTTTAATTCTTTTTCAATTTTTTCATAAGTTCCTGCTTCTACGATAATCCCATCTATTTTTTCTACAGTTCTAATGCACAAAAATTTGCTATCTTTAACAATATTACTCCATGAAACTCTTAAATAGTTTTCCAACTCTAGAAATGAAAACGTTAAGATTATAAATACTATACCTGCAATAAAACCTACTGTTACAGATGTTTCTATTTTTATAGGAGGCGGTTCATCTGTTTCCTCTAATTTAGAGAATATTCTTTTAAGCTCTTTAAGTCCTATGAGATATAAAGAAAAAATAATATTCATATTCATAAAATATAAAAATACAAAAACTGCAGCTAATAAAGTAAGAACAGTGATACTTTGACTTTGAACAAAAGTCAAAAAAGTATCTTTTGCTATATTAGAACAGATTGTGTAGTTGTATAAAAACCCTTTTAAAAAACTTGTTTCTAAAGGTATTTTTTGATTATAAAGATAGATAAGATTGTTTATATTTGAATTACCCATTTTTGTAAAAAAGATAAAAATTACATAAAGAATACTAGAGAAAAATGCAGAAGCAGCAATAGATATCTTTAAAGATAAAACTGTGTCATAAAAATCTTTTATTTCCTTTTTTATATGTTTTTGAACTATATTAAAAACAAAATAAAAAATTATTGCTGAAATAGACAAAAACACCCAATCTTTTACGGACATAAAAACAAACTGATTTATCATAAAAAGAGATGAAACTACAGAATATACTGTTACAAATATAAAAATAAGAGTTCTTCCTTTTAAAAATCTGTAAATTAATCCCCTTTCTTTATAGGATTTTTTAAGCAGCATAAGCTTATGGATTTTTTTTACTGTAGCGTTATAAAGCATTGGTAAAGCTATAAAATTGGAAAAAAGAAACGCAATTGTAAGAGAGATTAAAAGATTACTGTTTTTGTAGATATTGGAAAATATATATGCGGTTGATAAAACAGTTATCACAAAAGTTAAATATTTAATAAAATCTATCAAATAATTCATCTATATCCTTCCTTGTTTCTTTCAGTTTTTTTTGAAAATTTTTCACTAAAAAAACTGTCAAAAGCTTCAAGCTTTCTTTTTTAAGATAAACTTTTTCCTCAGTTTTATAAAAAGATAACGTTTCAAGAAGGTTTTCTTTTAAAAAAAGATAAACTAGATAAGTTATTTTTGGTCTGTAAATCTCTATAATATCTGAAGCAAAAGCATGATGAACGCCCTTTTTGTTGTGTAGAATACCCAGATATGGATCATATCCGTTTTTGATAATAACAGGTATTAGTATGTTATGGATCATAGTATAAGATGAACTTAATACAGCATTAACTTCATCTTTGGGAGGATTATATGTCCTTTTTGAAAAAGGAATATTTAAATTTTTCAAAAGCTTCTTAAAAGCTTCAAACATTTTCGCAGAAGCAGAACCTTCTAATCCTAAAACAGACTGTAAATTTTTAGCTTTTTGCAAACCTTCTTTTTCTTTTGATAAATCTATATAAAAGTATTTTTCAATTTCTAAAAGTTTTAAGGTTATTATTTTTTTTGCAAATTCTAAGCTTTCTTCTTCTGAAAAATGGATAATATACTGCTTTTTTCTCTTGTTAATAAAACTATGATTTTCTTTTCCAAAAAGGATACCTTTATAAAATCCTGTTTCTGTTAGAAATAAAACAGTTTTATTTTTTCTTAATAGAAAAGAAATTGCTGAAGGGGAAATTTCAATATTGCCAAATAAGAATAAATTATCGATACTTTCAATTGGATAGCTGAGAACTTTCTTTTCTTCCTTATAAATAGCTATTTGATTTTGTTTTCTCTTTATTTTGGTTTTTTCGTCAAATATAAAAATGTTCATTTTCTTTCCTCATATTATAGTTTTAGCCAGCAAAATATTTAAAAAGTTTAACTTTCCTGCTTCTACAAGTTTTAATTCTTCAATTAATGTTTTAATTCTATTATTAAATGTTTCATTGTGAACAATACTTTCTGTAAAAATTTTTGAAATTATTAGAATATCGTCTGTTGTTAACTTTTTTGTTTTATCAAGCAGTTTTTTATATGTTTCTAAAGCTCGGAGAGATACTAATGTCCTTACTAAAATAAAAAACACCCTAGTTAAAGCAGGATAGTTATTTTTGTTTTTATAGAAGGAAATCTCTTGATTAACATCTAATCCATATTTTTGCAATAACTTAGTTATGTATGCTATAGCTAAGGAATGAAATAATATTTAGAGCTACATTAGTTTTATCTTTGCTTTCATATCTTCTTATAAAATTTCCATCGGTATAATTAGCCATTTGTAGAAAAGAATAAAGACTTAGTATATTCTCTCTGTGAACCATTAAAATTTCTTTATCAGAAACAAAACCAGTTTTTAGAAAGAACTCATCTAGCATTTGTCTAATATTAGAGTTAAAAATTGAACCTTGAAGTCTGTCTATTTTCTTAATAGTTGACATTAAATACAAAGATTCTTTTGCAACAATATAGGCAAGAATATCTGCAGCTTTATTTTGAGCAAATTTATAACCTCTTTTTTTAGGAGTAAACAAATTTTTTATGTTTCCAAATGAATTTATCTCGTAGATATGAATATTTTTGGATAGTAAAGTTCTTATATCTGAGCTATTTATAGAGTTCTCATTAAATAAAAATAAACTATCCACCTTTGAAATAGGAATTTCTTTTTGATTTTCTCTATTTTCAAGAACAAGTAATTTCCTTATCTTTTTATAAGAAACTTTAGTTTTTGGAGTAATAACGAAGATATTAGGCATCTTTTGCCTCCTTTAAACAAAAATATCATCGATAGGAAGGTAAGATATGTTATTTCCTACTCTAATAACTTTTTTGTATGTTTTTTCTGATAAAGGATAAACAATAATGCTATCTGTTTTTGGATTTATTATAATTTTGAGTTTGTTTAAAACTATTTTTAATTTTTTTGCAGATATTTCTGTTTCAAAAACACTATACTGTGTTCTAATACCTACCTTTAATAACTCTTTTACAACCTTATTTCTATCTTTATCGTCAGATACATCATAACAGATCATATATTTTCTTTTTGACATAAAATCCCTCCTATTTTTTATTAGATAACATTTATACTTTCTAATCTTCCTATACGAATTGCTTTTGAAAAATCTTCTTCTTCTATTGGATATACGTAGATTCTATCTGTTTCTTTATCCATAATTTTTTCTAACTCTTTTAAGATTTTTTTTGCATTACTGAATGTTGTATCTACTTCAAAAATGCTATATTGTACACGAACTCCGTACTTTTCCATTTTTTTAGCTATTTTTTGAAGTTTTTTCTCATCTGAAATGTCATAGCAAAATACAAACTTCATTTCTCCTCCCTCCTTTTTTAAATTTCTAAAACTTCAGGAAGTTCTATCAGTTCTTCATTATCAGCAAAATTTTCAAAAATTTCAGTTTTTAGAGCTTCTACTTCTTCCTCTGTTAAAACAGGCTTTTCTAAAACTTCAGCTAAGATTTTTAAAACTTCAATTAAAGCAGGTATAAGAAGCTCAAGATTTTCTTCTTTTAGCTCCCCTTTTAATGATCCTTTTATTCTTTCTTTTAAGAATTCTATGGAGTTTAAACAAGTGTCAATAACTTCTTCTCTTTCCTCAAACTTTTTCTCAACTATTTTATCAAGTCCTTTGAAATATTCGTCTAAAAATTTTACAAGTGCTTTTTTCCTAGCTTCTATTATTTTTCTTTTAGTCTTTTCTATTTCTGAAGTTTTATATGCTTCTGTAGTTAAGTTGGCAATATTGTCAAGCGTAGAAAATATAAAAGGTAAAACCTCTGCCGTTCTAGGTAATTGTGCTATAATAGCCATTGAATTCAGCATTTTTACCTTTACCTCCCAAAAGTTATTTGTATTACTAAGAAACGAAAAAAAAGGTAAAAATCTGACATGGAAATTTGATATAATGAAATAGGTTATTTGAAAAGGGAATAAGGAAGTATAAAAAGATAAGAAATATGATTTAGATCATATTTTAAATTGGACAAAAAACTTGATAAAACTAAACTAAGATTTTTATAAGTTATTGAAAAGCAAAGAAAAATTAAATTATAAAGATATAACAAAGCGATATGTCTTGTCCCGCATATCGAAAATGAGCTAACGCTTGATATTCAAGCGTTTGAATGTGATTAAGCCGGTTTTTGCAAATAGTTTGCATTACTAAAATCCTCGCTAATACTAGTAAATACTGGCTCTAGAACTAACCCGCTCTCTTTAGGGTATTGCGACTGCAGGGCTAGGCCTGAGCACAGGCCCTCTTTTGCTAGAACTAACCCGCTTACAGAAAATGGTATCTGCCTTTACTCAAGAGAAAACTAATTGAGAAAAAGTTTGTTTTTGCGGTTTGTGGAAAAAACGATTTAACGCGATAGTTTGAGGCATCTACCATTTTTTTAGGGTATTGCGACTTAGCCCCCTCGTGTATTTCTTGCTAAATAGAATGATCTGCTAGAACTAACTCGCTTACTGAAAGTGATATTTGCCCGTGCTTTATAAAAGCTACAATAAAAAGTCTATTTTTTCTTTTTATTTAAACAAAAACAATTAAACGGAAGTTTTAGTCATTTATCACTTTTTAAGGGTATTGCGACTAATATCTTCTTAAACACCCAAACGCACAAAAACGAATAGAATTAAAACATTTAAAAAAGGCTAGTGTATTGGGAAAAATAGACATAACCCTTAGAGATATTATTCAGGAAATTCCCCCTAAGTTTGTTCAGTTACTCTCAGGTAAAAAAGCTAAAAAGCTTCTAGATACATCTCTGCCTGAAGTAAAAGAAAGAAGAGCTGATTTTCTCGTTGAGCTAGAAGATGGTTCTATTTTTCATCTAGAACTACAAACCCAAAACGATAAAAATATGCCCTATAGAATGCTTGAATATTTTGTTCTTATTTCTTCCAAATATCCAAACAGAAATATAAAACAAATGGTTTTGTATGTTGGAGAAAAACCCTTAAAAATGAAAGATAGTATAAAAATAGAAAATTTAAGCTATAGCTACAAGTTAATGGATATAAGAGAGATAAGCTGTGAGGAGTTGTTTAAAAGCAATAGCCTAACAGATAAAATATTAGCAGTGTTATGTGATATAAGAAATCCTGAGAAGTATTTTAGAGAAATTCTAACAGAGCTTTATAAACTACCAGAAAGAGAAAGGAGGGATTACTTAAAGAAGTTATTGAACCTGCTGACAATAAGATCTAAATTAGTAGAAGAATTCAAGATAGAGGTAAAGAAAATGCCTATAACATTTGATAGGGAAACTATTGAAAACCATCCTTTTTTCAAAGATGGAAAAGTGGAAGGATTAAAAGAAGGTTTGGAAAAAGGAAAGTTAGAAGCAAAACGTGAAGACGTTATAAAACTTCACAAGAAACTAAAAATGAATGCAAAAGAGATAGCAGAAGTTTTAGAACTTCCTTTAGAGTTTGTTGAAAAAGTTATCAATGAAGATAAGATTTAATAATCTTACTTTAATAAAATTAAATATTCTCTGTTTTTCTTTTACTTATATTAGAAATCAATAAAAATAAAACAGGGATAGCACCTAGTAGTCCAAATAAACCTGCAATGAAGAAGGTATCTTGAAAAGCAAAAGAGAAACTGTGGAGTTCCTGAACTTTATAAATTAGAGCTTTTACTTTCTTATCTAAAATATCTGGAGAAATATAAAGGCTGAAAAAGGATTTTAACTTCTGAAAGAAATACGACACATAGTTGTGATCCTGCATGGAGTTTATTCCTTCAAAATGCTTATACGTATTTTTATAAAGCTCATTTGTTGCAATAGCTGTCCCAAATGAACCACCTACAAAACGAGAGTAATGCATAAGACCTGTTCCTAGAGATGTTTTCTCTCCAAGATTTCTAAGGGCTAAAGTAGTTACAGGGGCAAAGAACATTCCCATGGATATACCTAAAGGAACAGTCATTAAAGCAGCCTCAAAAGAAGGTGTATAGTAGTTAAGCTTAGGAAGTATATAAAGAGATGAGAAAAGATATAAAACAGTGCTTATATATAAAACCTTATCCTCTCCCCATTTATCACTTAAAATTCCTGCAATAGGGGAAAATAATGCTATAAATAAAGCTAGTGCTAAGATATGGAGCCCTGCTTGAAACGTTGTTAGATGTTTTAGGCTTTCAAAGTAAATAGGTAGAAGATAAAAAACCTGATACATGGAAAATCCAAGGATTAGAAAATAAACAAGGATACCAACAGTAAACTCCTTTATTTTAAAGATAGAAAAATCAATAAGAGGTTTTTCTGATATAAGCTCTGAAAGAAAGTAAAAAAGTAGAGAGAAAACAGATATTATTGTCAGGTAAACGATGGTATCAGACATAAACCAGCCAAGCTGCTGCCCTTTTGAAAGCATGATAAGAAGCGAGATAGTAAAAGATGAGAGGAAAAAGAAAGATACAAAGTTTAGTTTTTCTTTTATTCTTTTTAGGCTTGTTTCTGGAAGGTAGAATAATCCAAGTAAAACAGTTATTATCCCAAAAGGAATATTAATATAAAAAACCCATCTCCAGTGTAGATGTTCTGTTATATATCCTCCAAGGGTTGGACCAAGAGCAGGGGCAAAACTAACTCCAAGACCGAAAATACCCATTGCTATTCCTTTTTTCTCAGGGGGATAAACAGAAAAGAGAATTGTCTGAGCTGTTGCCATTATCATAGCTTCTCCAATTCCCTGAAGAACCCTTGCTGTAACCATAAATTCAAGATTTGTTGCCTGTCCACATAAAAAAGAAGAAACAGTAAAAAGGGCAACTCCTACTATATATATCTTTCTAAGACCTACTACCTTGTCTAACCAATCAGAGAGAATTAAAGCTGTTGCTGAAGCTATCATATAGGCTGTTATAACCCACTGTGCACCATACAGATCTGTTTTTAATGGAGCTGTGATTTTAGGAACAATAATATCTACAATTGTTGTGTCAAGGATAGCCATAAAAGCTCCTGACATAACGATAAATGTTATAAGACCTCTTTCAAAACTAGATATTTTCTGGTAGATAGGTATCTGAGAGTTTTCCATATGCTATTCCTCTCTCTTTATCTCCACTTCTCCACCCATTCCAACTCTTAGGATAGATATATCTCCTTCTGTTATCTTTATTCTTACTGGTATTCTCTGGGCTACCTTTGTAAATTCTCCTGCTGAGATATCTCTTGGAACAAGGGCAAATTTAGCTGCAGAGGCAGGTTCTATCTTTTCCACAACACCTCTATATTTTTTTTCAGGAAAAGCATCTATCTTTATCTTTACAGGTGCTCCTACCTTTACTCCTTCTAGCTTTGTCTCCTCAAGAAGAACGTTTATGTATATGCTGTTTTCTGGAATTAGAGAGTAAACAGGCATTCCTGACGTGATAACTGAGCCAACAAAAACAAACCTTTTTGCAACAGTGCCGTCAAAGGGAGCTTTTAGCTTTGTGTAAGAGATCTTATTCTCTATATCTCTTTTTTTCTCTTTTAAAGCTTCTATCTGTTTTTCAAGAGAAACTATATTATTCTTTAACTCCTGAATAACTTTTTCTCTAACTTTTGCAAGTTCTACAGCTTTTTCTGATTTTTTTATACCTATATCAATTTCTTCAATAGCTTTTTCTAAAGCTTCTTTCTGTCTTTCCAATACCTTTAACTTTGTTGATAACTCTTCATATCTATGTCTTGGAACAAGTTCCTTTTCAGAAAGTCTTTTAAATCTTTCTGTATCCTTATTAACCTGTGAGATTTCAGCATTTATCTGTTTTATCTGTGCTAAAAGAGCCTGTTTTTTCTTTTTTAGCTGATTTTTAGTAAGTTTTTGAATTGATAGATTTATATCTATCTCTTCCTCTACCCTTTCAAGTTTCTTTTCTAAGGATTTTTTCTTAAAAAGAAGACTTTCTATCTTTTTTTCCACAGATGAAAGTTCTGTTTTGTAATCTGTATCGTCTAAAACAGCTATAATCTCTCCTTTTCTTACCTTATCCCCTGCATCTTTTAAAACCTTTATAACCTTTCCTGAAACTCTTTTAAAAGAGACATTTGTCATTCCATCTGCTTCAACAAAAACAGCATCAGTTATCACATACTCTTTTCTATGTTTTATCCATTTGTAAGCAAAAAAACTAAACACAATAATCAGTATTAAAACTATTCCTATACCTATCTTGTTTTTCATCTAAT
The DNA here is from genome assembly GCA_027028005.1 of Persephonella sp. Classification (GTDB taxonomy): domain Bacteria; phylum Aquificota; class Aquificia; order Aquificales; family Hydrogenothermaceae; genus JAADDV01. Next base: position 30,535 of record JALVKE010000179.1, read on the forward strand.
ACTTCCCCCTACTGCTTTCTCAAGGTCTGCAATAGCCTTTAAATACTGGTAGTAGGATATCTCCTTTCCTCTTCTTGCTCTTGTTAATGCTGCCTCTGCATCAATAACATCTGTTCCTGATGCTAGCTGATTTTTATACTGCTCTTTAACCATTTGATAGTACTCTTTA
>JALVKE010000180.1 GCA_027028005.1 Persephonella sp.
TTCTTCCTCTGAGTATTTTTGCAACTCCACCTTTACCTTGATATACATTGTAAATAAACTTTTGAATTCCGCTAATATCAGCTTTTAAATGAAGGAAAACTTTTTTGTCTTTTAGTTTCTCTTTAAATGTTTCTATAGATTTTTGAGTAAACCCATTTTTATCATAATCTACAAAACAACAAGCTACTGCTGACAAAACCCTTGAATGATCAAAAAGGGAAATGTCTGGATAGTGATTTGAATAGTTCTCTCTATCATAGGTTGATGCAGGAATACACCATAAATATTTATAAAGTAAGTGGTAAATTAAACTAAAAACTTTTTCTGGGTGTGTATCGAACTTTAATCCTGAGTCTTTTAATTTTTTGTTAAATTCGTTTTTAAACTCTTCCCAATGCTTTGAATAAGAACCTAATAGTTCTTCTTCTGTTTTTTCTTTTCTTTCGTATATGTCTACGTATACATCCTCTAATGCAATCGGAAAAATATCCTCTGATAAGTTTAGAGGTGATATTTTATAAAAATAGTTTCTCGGATTTGGTTTTTTGTTTAGCTTTAAATTTTCAAAAATACTTCTTAATCGTGGATTGTTTTCTGCAAACTTTTGGAGCTCATCTTTTTTATTTTCAGGTAAAATTTCTAAATTAAAAATGTTTCCTTCTTTTGCCCTTTCTGAAGATGATACCCAGTCTGCCTTTTGTATTAAAAACTCTATTTCATTTTTTGGTCTGTGGTGATAAACACCTTCTAAAATAACACTAATCTCATCCTCAGAAAATACAGCTTTTAATCCTTCGCTTAGTTCTTCTTTGAGTGCCTTGTAGGATAGAACAGCATGAGCATAACCAAATTCGTTTTTTTCTTCGTCCGAAGTTCTAATATTTGTTGCTCTCTGATAAAACTTCCCAATGTCGTGGAATAAACCTGCAAGTGCTATGAGATATTTTTCTTTTTTGTTTTCTTTCATAATATTTCACCCTCCCAACCTTTAAAAAATTAAACACCAATTTTTTTGAAATTGTCAATTTTTTTAACAAAAATTTATCTAAAGCCTGTTTTGCTTGTGTTTTTTAACTTTTCATTCTTAATCGCACGCTTTATATAAACGGGAAAAAATATAAAAACCTGACAAAGATCCAAAATTTTATCTGTTATTATTCTTCATAATATCTGACATCAGAAGATTTTACGCCATAGTCAGAGGTTGAAACATACTGAAACTCTCTATCCTAAATTAATGTCTGTATTGCTCCAATTATGCCAACTAACTTTTAACCGCCTGTTATGTTTGTTCTATTACATCTTTTAACTCTTTAACATTTTCTTTATATATTTTTAATTTGTTCTTTTAACTTGTCTATAATCCTTTCAATTACAGGCAAGTAAACGTGTAAATCTTTAAATATTTTTTCAGCAACTTCCTCATGATAAGTATGAGAAGTCATATTTCTATCATCTATCATTTCAAGCAAATTTGTTGTTTCTTCTTCTGTTAAATATCCTGCTGAGAAAAAATCTCTAATACAACTTTTAGGAGATTTACAGTCTATTCCTGCATGTTCATGTAAAAAACTCTTTAATGTTTTCCACATTATCTCAACTGTGAACTCAAAACGCTGAATTGTTGAATCTCTGAAAAATGTATAATAATCATCCTCCTTATGTTTTAAAGTTTCTTCATAAGATTCTTTTAATCTTTTAAATGCCTTTTCAAAATCTTCTAATCTTTTTATTAAAGCCATCTTTTACCTTTTTCTTTTACGGTTTCTTTTAAATAAGGTGCATTTTTTAAATCTACTATATCTACTTTGTAAGGGAGATTGCTTTCTTCAAGTATATATTTTAGTTGGGATAATTTTTTATTTATATTTTGATTTGATTCAAATGCCAAATCTATATCTGAATGTGGTGTGTTTTTCCCTTCTGCCCGTGAACCAAAAAGGTATACTTTTACATCTTCATCTTTAAAAAATTCTTTTAAAAACTGCTTCAAATCTTCAATTGTTTTTATTTTTTGTGTTTTCATTCAGAATTTTCTTAAAAATTTTTATACTCAATATAAGGATAAAACAAAAAATTTGCAAAACCAATGCCCTAAGAAAGTCGGGACAGCTTATGCCGTGTGCGGATTACAGTCTGAAACTCGACTGCATGAGTCGCAATGCCCTAAGAAAATCGGGACAGTTGGAGAGCTCTCTGCAAGTTGAAAACAGCCATATTCACAGATACATATAGCCTATATTCTTATACAAATTAACTTTTATTTTTCTTAAAGTAGCACAAATACACGTTTCCATCAATGAAAATTCTTTTAATCAAAAATTTCTATGCTTCCCAGACCGAAACTTACAGATTTTCCTATGTTTATATTTTCTAAGATTTTCAAATAAGGATATATCTCGTTTAAATCCCCCTTCAACACAATATCTCCCTCAAAGGCAGGAATAATCATATGCTTTTTCTTCCTATTTGACCATCTTTTCATAGGTGAAGGTTTAAGATTTTCCTCTATAATGTGGAATTTTTCCTTATTTATAAAAATTTTATCTTCTTTTGTGCCATAACTGTTTGAAACAACAGATATTCTTGATATTACACCTTTTAGAAATATTTCCTTGTTAAACTCATCAAACTTTACAATTTTGCTTTTGTTTTTTAAAGAAACAGGATTTAGCTTTACTTTTATTTCTTCTTTGTCTGTCCTTTTATCCAGTAAGTCTGACGCTTCAAACTTAGGAATAAAGCTCTTTACAGGATAGTATTTTTCTTCTATTGGGTGAAAGTAGTAAATATTCTTTAGCTTAAGATATCTTTCTTTTCCTAAGTTGAAAACTCCGTTAAAGGATTGAATTAAAAATTCCCAGTAGTTTGCAGTTTCTCCTAAAAGAGTTATATCAAGAAATAAAGAGCTGTTTTCTTTTATCTCTTCTTTTAAAAAAGGTGGTTTTAAAATGTATTTTGAAGGTTTATTCAGCATACTTTCACTTTCAAATATAACAGTGTAGGGACAGGTTCTTTTAAATTCACAATTTTCGCAGGAAGGCTCAAACGGCTTTATACAAACAGTCTTTTTCAGCTTCCTTCCCATTATTCCTCTAAATGTTGAGCCTAAAAAATATGGAGACTTAAAGCTGTTTAAAACTGTAAACTCAATTCTTATCCTTGAAAACTCAAATCTGAACATAAGCTTACCTTAACATTTTTTTCAAATTTTTATCGTACCAATATATTTATGCAAACATATTTAATTTTTATAAAGTATAATGGATTCATAGTTTACAGTATAAAAAATACAATAAAGGGGAAATCTTTGAAGAACTTAAAATATTTTATATTACTTCTTATTCCATTGTTTGTATTCTCTTGTGGTGGAAGTAACGAAAACAGTTTTGAGCAATCTAATAATCGAGATTATAGCCAGAAAACAGCTAATATCACTCCAAAAATAGTAGATATAGATTCAATAACTAAAGAAGAGTATAAAAATCTATCTGTAATAAACAGATACAGAGTAGCAAATAAGATTTTAAATACAACGTATTCAGGTATAGGATACGGGGATTTTGTTGAAAAAGTAAACGAAGATTATATAGAACAGATAAAAACAGCTGTAGATACACCTTTAAATAATATAGACGAGATTGAGGAAAAAGTAGACAGATATGAGTTTAGATTTCCTCAACTGGAACGTCCACTGGCAGAATTATATGTAATGCCATTAAGCAAAGACCGTTTTGATAGATGGATGGCTTACCATTTAATGAACACAATTTTATTTTCTCCAGCTATTGAATTGGAAACTGCTAGTTATGAAGATGCAAAAAAGATATATGATCGACTGGTTCGCATGATTAGCAGTGATAGAACAATAAATGAGATAATTTATCAACACGTTATATCTCAGGAAAACTGGAGAAGGTTCAGGTCTCCTGAGGACAACGTTAGAGAAATGATGGAAATATATTTAGGTAGATTCAGAGATGATGAAGTTCCAAAAGCAGCAAAAGCTTGTCAGAACTGGCATTTATCAGATGGTAGAAAAGGATATAAGTTAATTATTGATAATAATGTAAATACAGAACCTCAAAATGTTCTAGACACAACAGTTACAACCTGTTACGACTTTTATAGAGCTTTATCAGATCATAAAGACCTGATACCTACAGTGACAAAAGTGATAGTGAGTTTCTTATTCTCAACGTATCCAGAAGAAAAAAGAGAAAGAATAGTTGAAGCAGTGTTATCAAGACATCCAAGCACATTTAGAGATATATACAAAACATTAATCTTTTCAAAAGAATACATATACAACGTAGAAAGACCAAAAACTATTGAAGAAACCTTTTTTGGAACGGGAAAAAAATTACACTGGATAGCAGGTAAAAGATTTTTCAGATGGATTACAACACACTACTACAATATGGGACAGGCAATATTTACATATAAATTAGGAAGAAACCCTGCACCACCTTTAGATCCTTTAAGTTTTAGTTATTATCATAAAACAGTAAGAAAAAGCTTACTGACAGATAATAAAAATCCTAAAAAAGAAATGGATGGTGGGATTCCAAATAGTGAAATAAATAAACCTGAAGGTGTAGAAAATTCAATAAGGTATTTTATCAAATCTATTGTAGAAAGAGATGCCACAGCTGATGAAGTAAATGAATTAAATAACATATTGAAAAATCTAGGATATACATCAGAGTGGAATTTTCATAAATTGAGAAGAGCTCTTATCATAATGGATTACACATCAAGACTTTCAGAACTTTATTACTTTAAAAAGATAGATAAAAATTGAGGTATAGTTATGAATAGAAGAGATTTTATAAAAATGTTAGGAATTTTAGGAAGTTCCGTATTGGCTTCTCCTGCAATATTTGATGAAAAAAGTTTTGCAGATTTACTGTCTAATAAGAACGATTTTATTAAGTTTATTCAAGATGAAATTGGATACGCTAGGCCAGCTACAATGCCAAAAATTATACATATATTCCTCTATGGTGGTGCTTCAGAGCTTGCTGGAAATTTAACAAACATACACGAGATAAACAAATATTCCCAAAACCGTTATCCAGGTAGATTGCTGAAAGAAGTTGGAAGTAGAAATGGAGAGATCACTAAAAACGCCCTATGGAAATCAGCAGGTGGAGAGAATATGGAGCGTCTGCTAGCATCTGGAGATATGTCTTTATACAGAACAGTTTACAGAATAAAACAGGATTTAAAGACACATAAAAAAACGATTCATCAAAATCTTGTAGGTAATTTAGATGTGGACAGACCAGGTATTGCAGCTACATTAGCAGCAATTCTTGCTATTTTTAAACCTTACAGGAAAGAAATCAGTGAGATGAAACTACCATTTGTGACTTTTGAAAAAGATTCTTTAGTCTTTAGTAAAGGTTCAGTTGGCTTGCCGGATATTATCCTGCCTATACCTTTAACACCAGATTTTTCTAATCCTTTTGCAAGAGATAAAAGACATCCTTTACCAAACAGTTTGAGAAAAGACTTAAATGATTCCCTGGATAAATTAGCAAATAAAATAAATGAAAGATTTAATAAAAAATTTCCAGTTCTTAACCGTAATTTTGTTGAAGGAAGAAAATTAGATGAATATATATCATCTGTTTTTAATAAAAAAGTGGTGGAGGAAAATCTTCCTATTGATCCTGAAACTAACAAAAAAATTAAGTATCCCAATACAACAACAGGAAATATGTTAAAAGCAGCAGTTAGTTTAGCTATACTAAATCCTGATACAGTATTTATAAATATAGGAAGTGCAGGAACTGGTTTATGGGACGACCATTCAGATGGAATTAAAGATTATCCTGTTAGAATGAGGCAGTTAATGGAAGCAATAGAAGTAGCAGTTAAGCATATGAAATTAGCAGGAAGAAATGACATTATTATAAATGTATTTGGGGATTTTGGAAGAAACGTAAACCTAAATAATACTAAAGGATGGGATCACGGTAATAATCAAAACCTATACACATTTGGTGGTTCAGGTATAGATGGAAGACAGTTAGGTAAGATTGTAGGTAAAACTAAAAGAATAGGAACAAAATACCAAAATAGACAGTTTACAGCTCCAACAGACGACAGCTACCACTTTGAACCATTTGCAATAGCTTCTACTATTTACAAATACTTTGGTGTTCAAAACCCGGAAATTCTTACAGATGAACTGCCTATTGATGAAAATGCTCCTAATGAGTTAACTATTTAGAAATAGCAGTTGGCAAACACAAGTCAGGTTAAATTTATAATATGAATTTATTTCTACTTTTATTGAAACTTCTATCTTTTGCGCTTAAATTTAAGTAGAAAAAAACTATTTTAGGTTTGTATTATGAGATATTTAATGCTTTTATTTCTAATAATCTTTTCATTTTCATCTGCACAAATCAATATTTATAATCCTGCTCCTGCATGGGTTAAAAAAGGTCTCGTTGTTGTTTATTCAATGGAAGGTGGTTCAGCAACAAACACCGGAACCCCAAGGGCAAGTGGTTCATACGGAAGAGGATACAATATTAAAGTGGTATTAGATTTAGAAAATAAGGTTCCGTACGGACTTAATATTATTCTTTTATCATCAGGTTATTCCACATTTTTTAATACAAAACTATCAAACCTAAGTTTACTTTCTTTTTATGTAAATGCTAAAGAAATGAACAGGGCTATTCAAAGAAAAGAAACTCCACCAAATTGTCAATTGGTGGGGAACCCAGGAAAGATATTTATGAGGTGTAACCAAAATGGCTTATCTTCAAAATATATTGTGGAATACGATACAAGAACAGGACTTATAAAAAATTTAGTTGTATCTCAATCGTCTGTGAACGGAAACATAACCCAATCTAGGATAAGATATATAAAACATTATTATGTTAACCTTCCAGATGTAAAAAACTTTCCTAAATCAGCTTTTGAAAGCCATTCTTACGTTCTCTACACTGTAACTCCTATGGGTAAAATGCCTACAGGAGATTTAAATATAAGATATTTAGGGAAAAAAGGACATATATTAAACTATGAAACTTACGGGCAAGCTTATCCTGTTCCTATTAAAAGTATCGGAGTTCTTTTAACAGGACCTCATTATATTCATCCTGCATGGTTATCTAGAAAAGTTCTTTTAAGTGTCCCTGAAGCTGGATTTGAAATCTTAAGGGATGGAAGAGGAGAAAGAGGAGGGGTTGTGATTAATTATACATGGCAAGGGGCAACTATTCTTCAACAGGAGCTTGACCCAAAAACAGGACTTCTTCTGTATCAATACTATCTATCAATGGGAGGTTTTACTATAATAACAGAGCTGCAAAAATAGTTTATTTCACTAAGAACATCTAATTAGGCTAAAATAAGAGCCAAATTGAAAAATCTAAATATTTTTTTGCGTGGAACAAATTTTTATAGGAACAAAAATTCTAATTTGTCTGATACTGGAATTTCTCTATGTTATAGACAATATTTTAGAAAACTATTCTCAATTTTCAAAAAGCAGTATTAAAAGTTATAAATATGCCTCGTAATATACACAAAAGAAGTTTATAACCAATTGCAGAGCATATTATATGGACGTATGTTTTTTATCCTATCACTTTCTAAAACTCTTTGCATTTTATATCCTTTATATTTCCTGTTTCTAAAAAGTCTGGCATATTAAGTCTCCTATCTCCTTCATATAAAACCATTTGTTTAATAAATTTATCAAGTTACTTTTGTTTAATAGCAAGTAACAATTCAGGCATTCTAAACGGCATGTTTTTATCATTTTGCGTTTGCAGTTCTAAATGAAAAATTGTCCCATCTTTCGGTTATAAAACTAAATCAGCTACTCTTTCTTTAGTAGAAAGGAATTAAAATGCTTACAAACTTTTGAGAAATATTTTGGATAATATCTCTTAATGTTTTACCAAATTTAGCCATTTACTTATTCTAATGAATTTTATTATGGAGCTTATTTAACTACTCCAACAAGTTTTCTGAGCTTTTCTATCTGGTCTCTTAGTTCTGCTGCCTTTTCAAACTCCCAGTTTTCTGCGGCTTTCCACATTTGTTTTTCTAATTCTTCTATTTTTTTCATAAGGTCTTCCTCTGTTTCAACATCTTCAGGGATGTAGTCGGCATATTCATATATACCAATCTCTTCAAGGGATATAAGGTCTTTGATTTCCTTTTTAACTGATTTTGGAGTTATGCCGTGTTTTTCATTGTATTCTTGTTGTATCTTTCTTCTTCTGTTTGTTTCCTCTATGGCTTTTTCCATAGCCGGAGTGATTTTGTCAGCGTATAAAATAGCTTTTCCATGAACATTTCTTGCTGCCCTTCCTATTATCTGGATTAACGCCGTTGTTGACCTTAAAAAACCTTGTTTATCTGCATCTAAAACAGCAACAAGGGAAACTTCAGGCATATCAATTCCTTCTCTAAGAAGGTTAACACCAACTATAACGTCGTATTTCCCTTCTCTCAGCTCTTTTATTATTTTTGCCCTTTCTATTGTGTCTATCTCAGAGTGTAGATAAATAGCTTTTATATCTCTTTCTTCCAGATAGTCTGCAAGATTTTCTGCCATTTTCTTAGTAAGGGTAATAACAATAGCCCTTTCTCCCCTTTCTTTTATATTCCATATCTCATTTATAAGGTCGTCTATCTGTCCTTCTGTTGGTCTGACTTCTATTTCAGGGTCAAGTAGTCCTGTTGGTCTGATAATCTGCTCTACTATTACACCTTTGCTTCTTTCTATCTCCCAGTCTGCAGGGGTTGCTGATACATAAATAGCCCTTTCTATTTTCTGTAGGAATTCCTCAAACTTCAGTGGTCTGTTATCATAGGCAGATTTCATTCTCCAGCCGTATTTAACAAGATTTTCCTTTCTCCTTCTATCCCCGTTATACATAGCCCTGACCTGAGGGATAGTAACATGGGACTCGTCAACTATAAGTAAATAATCATCAGGGAAATAATCCATCAGTGTATAAGGTGCTTCTCCTGGCTTTCTACTATCAAAATATCTTGAGTAGTTTTCTATTCCTTTGCACGTTCCAAGCTCAAGCATCATCTCAATATCATAGTTTGTTCTCTGCCAGAGCCTGTTGGCTTCAATCTCTTTTCCCTGTCTTCTAAACTCCTCAACCTCTTTTTCTAAATCAATCTGTATCTGTTTTATAGCTTCAATCATATCAGGTCTTGGGATAACATAGTGGCTTGCTGGGAAGATAACTGTGGTGTTTAGTTTTTGTTTTATGTCCCTGTTAAACAGGTCTATCTCTGTTATGTTATCTATCTCATCTCCAAAAAACTCAACTCTTATTATCCTGTCTTCTGCATGGGAAGGAATAATCTCAACAGTATCTCCTTTAACCCTGAATGTTCCCCTTTTAAATGAAAAATCATCTCTTAGATACTGAAGCTCAACAAGTTTTTTCAAAAGCTCCTGTCTGTCTATCTGCTGACCAACATACAGATGAAGCCTTAGCTTTTCATAAAACTCAGGTGTTCCAAGTCCGTAGATACAGGAAACAGAGGCAACAACAATGGTATCAGGCCTTTCTATAAGACTTTTTGTTGCAGAGTGTCTAAGCCTGTCTATTGCATCATTTATAGAACTGTCTTTTTCTATATAGAGGTCTTTTTCTGGAACATAAGCCTCTGGCTGATAGTAGTCGTAGTATGACACAAAATACTCAACAGCATTATCAGGGAATAACTCTTTCAGCTCTCTGTAAAGCTGGGCAGCAAGGGTTTTGTTGTGTGTCAAAACAAGTGTAGGCTTACCGTATTTTTCTATAACATTTGCTATAGTAAATGTATTATGAACAAAAATTCCGCCAAATCCAGCTAAAAATGTTTCGTTATCCCTAACAGAAAAATCATAAACATAATCATCAAACTCTATTTCTTCTATGCTTTCTATCCTATTCCATCTCAAATTGCTGTATTTCTTTAAATCATCAGCATATATGTCTTTTTCCTCAAAACTTTTGATTATTTCTGCGAACATTTTATAAGAAGGATTTCTTTCCCCTGTCTCTATGGCAGAAAGGGTCTGCCTTTTGGCAAGTATATCTTTTTGGGAAAATCTATTTTCTTCTCTTAGTTCTTTAATTTGTTTTCCTGTAAATGGTATTAAATCAACATTTGTGTTGTATTCTTTGTTTGCTAAGATTTCTGCTTTTTCTAATTTTCTTTTAATATTAAATCCAATATGTTTAATATAAAGCTTTATATTCTCTACGCCTGAGATTGTTATTTGATAGTAAAAATCTCCTTTGTGGTTGGCATTTGCATCTTTTTTAAATATCTTTCTTACTCTACCCCATATACCAAATCTTAAAAGTGCATATAAAATATCATTTGCTAATTTTTTACTTTTTGTGGTAAGAGTTATGGCGTCTTTTTCAACTGTTCCATCACCGTCAAATATCGCTCTTAGCAAATATCCTAATTGCTCATCAGATAGATTTAAGAAAAGCTCAGGAAGTTTTTTATCTTCTGATTTTTTTCCTGCTAAATTTCCTAAAAACTCTGCCAAGATTACACTATTTGCTTTAATATCGTATTTGTGAAAGTAAAGCTCTAAATCAAATTCTTTTAAAGTTTTAACCACAAGATTTTTATAATATTTTTCATCTGTAGAAATTGAGATGGTTTTACCATTTGAAAATCCTTCTGCTATATAAATCCCAAGAAATTCTAAGAAGTTTCTATTTAAGACAATCTTATTATGAAGTTGATTTTTAGATGTATTAGTTTTTAAGGCTATTTCTGATTTGTTAATCTGGTTTTCAAGTAGTTTAAGAGGAACTCCAGTTTCCCCATAATTTTTAGCTCTTGCTTTTTTTTGTGTTAAT
>JALVKE010000181.1 GCA_027028005.1 Persephonella sp.
ATATATGATGGCAATCTTGAGGAGTTTATTAAGGATATAGACAGGCTAAAAGAGGCCAACCTGATACATATCCACAAACACAGACACGGTAATGTTATCCACACCCATTATCATCTCCATGATTTTTAATAAAAATAATATTGACACATATTAACCGTTAACTGTTAACGTTATACCTTTATTTGTAGAAGGGAGATTAAATATGGAAACCATATATGATTTGCTAAAAAAACGAGGTTATTCCCGCCGTGATTTTCTTAAATTGGCAGCTGGATTAACTGTGGCATTAAGTCTCTCACCAGAAATGATTCCAAAAGTTACACATGCTTTAGAAACAAAACCTAAACCTGTTGTAATCTGGCTTGAATTTCAAGACTGTGCAGGATGTTCAGAATCATTTATCAGAAGTACAAATATACTTCCAACAGAGGTTTTACTAGATATTATTGACTTAGAATATCATGAAACGTTAATGGCGCCTGCTGGAGAATTTGCAGAAGCCTCTAAAGAAGAGGCGATAAAAAAATATAGAGGCCAATATATTCTTATAGTTGAAGGTTCTATCCCGACAGGAAATGCTGGATACTGCACTATAGCAGGTAAAACTGCATTAGATCATTTAAAAGAAGCTGCTGAAGGTGCGGCTGCTATTATGGCAGTAGGAAGTTGTGCTTCATGGAGTGGTATTCCTGGAGCTAAGCCAAATCCAACAGGAGCTATTTCTGTTCAACATGCATTACCAGGAAAAACTGTTATAAATGTTCCTGGCTGTCCACCTATTGGAGATGTTATTGTAGCAGTAATTGCTGAGTATTTAGTCTTAGGAAAAGTACCAGACCTAGATGAAATGGGAAGGCCAGTAGCTTACTATGGACAAACAATACATGATAGATGTTACAGAAGACCATTTTACAATTCAGGACAGTTTGCTAAATCCTTTGATGATGAAGGTGCTAAAAATGGGTATTGTCTATACAAAATGGGATGCAAAGGACCTGTCACAAGAAATGCCTGTTCTACTATAAGGTGGAATGGAGGTTTAAGTTTTCCTATACAATCAGGTCATCCTTGTTTTGGTTGTTCAGAGCCAGATTTCTGGGATAGAGGACATATTTATACTCCTTTATCTGTAGTTTCAACAAAAATAGGAGCAAAAGAGATAGGAACTGCTGTAGCTATTGGAGCTGCTACTGGTGTAGCTGTTAAATGGATAACAAATATAGGGAAAAAAGGAGGAGCTTAATTATGGATTTAGCATTTTTAGATTTTGTCAGAGGTCCTTTACTAAAATTTGCGCTCTTAATATTTTTCTTTGGTATAGCATACAGAATATTTAGGATTATTGCTTGGGGAGTTCCCAAAAATAGAGCTAAACCAAAGGGAAAGCCAGTTACTTCAGCTATTTTAACTCCTTTTTTAAAACCTTTTAGAGAGATAACTTTTAAAGATGTAATATCAAGAAGAGCTATACAATATATAGGCGGTTTTATCTTTCATATAACATTTTTATTATTGGTATTTTTTATTCCTCAACATTCATTTTTATGGAATGAAGTAATTGGAATAAAACTTCCTTACTTTTCATCAACTATCTCAAATATTTTAGCTTACGGTGCTTTGCTTTCTATACTTGCTCTGTGGCTAAATAGATTTACCTCACCTGTATTAAAACTTTTAACTGGAGCACATGAACATATTGGAAATTTTCTAATAACTATGACCATTTTAACAGGTATTATGGCAACACAGTGGGTAGGTGGAGGAACATATATATGGATGCTTGGATCTCATATGTTTTTCGCCGATCTACTTATTATTTATATTCCTTTTAGCAGGCTTGCCCACTTCATTGATTATTTCTTTTCAACAGGGTTTTACGGAAGAAGTATTGGTATATCAGGTGTAAGAGAATAGTAGGAGGATCTAAAATGATAAATAAAATTGAATCTAAAACAAAAGAACAGATTACTCAAGAAGATATTAAAAAATTTTATAATTACATAAAAAATAATATAAACGATGGAGAAATTGTTGCACATCTTGAGGCTTGTGTAAGATGTGGATTATGTGCTGAAGCTTGCCAGTTTTATATTTCTCAAAATTTAGCTGGAGAACCTAGGCCAGAACTTGTTCCTGCCTATAAAGGAGACCTGTTAAGAGATATATATCGTGAAAATTACACAATCTTAGGAAGATTAAAAAAATTTTTAGGTTTAGGAGTTGAAATTACACCAGAAAAGTTAATTGAACAATCAATGATTGCTTTTGATACTTGCTCAAATTGTGATAGATGTGCGAGAGTTTGTCCAATGGGTATTGAAACTCCTATTTTTACTGCATTACTTAGGGGTGCTTTAACAGAAGCAGGAGTTGTTCCTCCAGATCTGTCAAAAGCTGTAAATGCTGCGATCCAAGTTGGAAGTCCTTTTGGAATACCTGTTGAACAATTTATAAATGCTATACAAAAAGTTTCTAAAGAACACAATATAGAAATTCCAATAGATAAGAAAGGTGCAGAATACATACTGATGTACACATCTTTAGATATTGCAACAGATTTAAATATGGTAGCTGCAGAAGCAAAAATATTGAATGCTGCGGGCTTAAACTGGACTATTTCCACAAAAGCAAGAGAAGGGAGTAATTTAGGTGCATTTGTAGGAAGAAAAGATGTAATGAAAGAATTAGCTAGTAGAGTTTTTAAAGGAGCTAAAGAGTTGGGAGCTTCAAAGATCATTATTTCAGAATGTGGTCATGGATATTTTGTTTATAGATTTGTAGTACCAAATTTAATACCTGAATGGGATTTAGAAGTTTATCATATGGTTGAATTAACAGATAAACTGATGAAAGAGGGTAAAATTAAAGTAAAAAGAAAAGTTCTATCTGAACCAGTCTCTTTGCATGACGGATGCCAAATAGGAAGAAGGGGTGGAATAATCAATGAACCGAGACATTTATTAAAAGCTGTTGTTGAGGATTACAGAGAAGCTGTTGATAGTGCAAAGCCAGAAAGAAACTACTGCTGTGGAGGTGGTGGATTAGTAATTAATAAAAGAGCCCACGATAATATGGAAAAAGCATTTTTTATCAAAATAGAGCAGTTTGATAAGGTAGGAGCAAAACATATCGTTACTGAATGTGCTAACTGTCATTTTGTAGTAGATAATGATATTAAAAATTTTAATAGACCTTATAAGGTGCATGGTGTATCTGAATTAGTTGCAAAAGCAATAGAAGGAGAGGAAAATGAGTAAAAGAGTTGTAGTTGACCCAATTACAAGAATTGAAGGACATTTAAGGATAGAAGCTGATGTAAAAAATGGAAAAATAGAAAAAGCTTATTCTTCAGGAACAATGGTAAGAGGGATAGAAATTATTCTAAAAGGTCGGGATCCTAGAGAAGCATGGGCTTTCACTCAAAGAATTTGTGGTGTTTGTACTACAGTTCACGCTTTTGCTTCTATAAGGGCTGTAGAAGATGCATTAGATATTTCTGTTCCTATTAACGCAAGCTTAATTAGAAAATTGATGATTGGAACTATTTTTGTGCACGATCATGTTGTTCATTTTTATCATCTTCATTCTTTAGATTGGGTAAACCCTGTATCTGCATTAAAAGCTGATCCTCAAAAAACTGCTGAACTTGCTAAAAAGGTTTCACCTTATTCAAAATCTTCACCTGCATATTTTAAAGAAGTTCAAGAAAAAATAAAACAACAGGTTGAAAGAGGACAACTTGGAATATTTAACAAAGGATACTGGAATCATCCTGATTATAAACTTTCACCAGAAGCAAATTTAATGGCTGTGGCTCATTATCTTGATGCACTAGCATGGCAAACAAGAGTAGTTCAAATACATACAATATTTGGAGGAAAAAATCCACATCCAAATTTTGCAGTAGGTGGAGTTCCTTCTCCTATAAATATGGATAGTGATACAGCTATAAATTCAGATAGATTAGGAAGAGTAAAAACACTAATAGAAGAAGCTACAGACTTTGTTGATAATGTGTATTTACCTGATCTAGTACTGATAGCTTCTTTTTACAAAGACTGGTTTAAAAAAGGAGAAGGTTTAGGAAACTTTATAGCACTTGGTGAACCAGAATTTGATTCTCATAGAGATGGAAAGTGGTTCATTCCACCAACATTTATTCATAACAGGGATCTTAAAAATTATGAAGATATAGATTACAATGAAATAAAAGAATACGTAACACATAGTTGGTATAAATATTCTGTAGGTGATGATAAACCTCTACATCCATTTAATGGGGAAACAATTCTGTACTATACAGGTCCTCAACCTCCGTATAAATATTTAAACGTAGAAGAAAAGTATAGTTGGATAAAAGCTCCTAGATACAAAAATAAACCTGCTGAAGTTGGACCTTTATCAAGAACATTGGCTTTATATGCAAGGAATATGTATGGGACAAGAGAAATTGTTGATAAATACTTAAAAGATTTAGGGCTTCCTTTTGAGGCAATGTTTTCAACAATGGGAAGAACATTAGCGAGAGCAATTGAGACACATCTATATGTACATAAAATGAAAGATTGGTACAATCAGCTTATTTCAAACATCAAAAAAGGAGATACAAATACATTTAATGATAAAAAATGGGATCCTTCCACATGGCCTTCTAATGATGTAAAAGGATTTGGATTAATGGAAGCACCAAGAGGTTCATTATCACACTGGGTACATATTGAAGATCATAAAATTAAAAATTATCAGGCTGTTGTTCCTACAACATGGAATGCTTCTCCAAGAGACGCAAAAGGTCAACCTTCTGCTTATGAGGCTTCATTAGTGGGACATAATTTATGGAATCCACACGAACCTTTAGAAATACTTAGAACTATTCACTCATTTGATCCTTGTTTAGCCTGTGCAGTTCATCTTTACGATGATGAGAATGATGAAAAAATTGAAGTTAAGGTTTTATAATTGGATAAAACATTAATATTAGGTGTTGGAAATCCTTTAATGTCTGATGAAGGAATAGGAATAGAAGCTGTAAAAATTTTATTAGATAGATATAAATTTCCTAAAAATGTAGAAATTATAGATGGAGGAACTCAGGGGCTTGAGCTCCTCCAGTATTTTGAAAATGTTAAAAATTTAATTATTATAGACGCAGTTTATTCTTCAAAAAGAAAAGCAGGCGAAATAGTTGTAATTCCAAAAGAAAATATCAAATACTATCTAAAAACAAAAATGTCAGTCCACGATGTGGGATTAGAAGATGTTATATCTGCTCTTGATTTAATAGGACAGGTTCCTGAAAATATGGTAATAATCGGAATGATACCTGAAAAAATAGAATTTCAAGTTGGTTTATCTGAAACTGTAAAGCAAAGTATGGAAAATTTAGTGGAAGAAGTTTTAAACCAGATAAGAAAATGGAATGTAGGAGAGATAGAAAATGTTAATGAATGCAGTCCCGATACTAAATGAGATTTATGAAAATCTAAAAGAATTTTATGAAACAGGAAAAAAATACACTATTTTTACTAATAAAATTCCTCTTTCAGATGAGGATAGGAAATTTTTAAATGAAGTTTTAGGAGAAGGGCAGGTAAAGATAAAGATAGAATCTGATTTTCAGCCTGCTGAATGGAAAGAAACAAAAATTTTTGGAGTCTGGATTGGAATAATTTACGATAAAAATGGAAATCCTATTACTGAAACTATTGAAATAACTGATTTTCCTGAGTTGGCAAAATCTCAAAAAGAAGATATTGAAAGTTCTATAAAGGATTTGGAAAAAATTTTAAAAGAGTACACAGAAGTTAAATAATTTATTAAGGTTAACAGTTGAATGCGTAGAGAAATAGAAAGCCTAAAAGAATACAAGGTTGTCTTTTATGATCTTTCTAAATGGATCACAATTTCTGTTATAAAGGGAGCTGTTGTTGGTTTTTCTGTAAGCATTTTTCTTTTAACTTTAGAATTTCTTGTAGATTTTATGAAAGATAAAACTTTTTTTGGGCTTCCATATTTTTTCTTTTTACCTTTTGCTATGGGATTAAGTGCATGGATGGTTTATAAAGTATTACCTGAAGCTGAAGGGGATGGTACTGAAGATATAGTTAGAGATTCTGTAGAAGATAATAAAAGACTAAACTTTTTTAGTTTTAGTATAAAACAATTTGCAACTCTTATTACAATTGTAAGTGGAGGTTCTGCAGGTAAAGAAGCACCTTCTGCACAGATAGGAAGTTATATTTCTCTAGTATTTGCAAGAATTTTGAAATTTTCTTATGCTGATAGAATTCTAACTGTAATTACAGGAGTAAGTGCAGGTTTTGCCGTTGTTTTTGGTGCACCTATTGCCGGGGCTTTGTTTGCATTAGAAGCTCTTTTTTCTGGAAGAATTCTTTACCGCGTATGTGTTCCCGCATTTATTTCAGCATTTATTGCTTTTTGGGCAATGAAAGTTATGGATGTTAGTTATATATATAAACCTATTAAAGTAACATTCATTCCAAATTTTTGGGAACTGGCTAATTTTATGACCGTTGTGATTTCTGGTGTATTCTTTGGACTTATATCCTATCTAGTTATTATTGGAATAGAAAATGCCACAAAATTTGCAAAAGTTGTGATAATTCATCCTTTTTTTAAAGGATTGTATGGGGGAACAATCCTTGTTATTCTTGCATTGATTTTTGGTACAAAGTACTTAGGACTTGGTCTTGAAACTATATCTTTAAGTTTAACTGAAGAATATAAAGCAACTATTTTAGATCCTTTACTAAAAATTTTATTCACATCTATCACTTTAGGTTTTGGAGGAAGTGGAGGTTTTGTTACTCCAATTTTATTTGTTGGTTCTACAGCAGGTAATTTCTTTGGTCATATAATTGATGGAAATATTCCTCTTTTCGCTGCACTTGGATTTGTTGCTGTGCTATCAGGCTCTACCAATTCTCCAATAGCTTCCACAATCCTAGCTGCTGAGCTTTTTGGTTCTGAAATTATACATTTTGCTGCAGTTGCTTCCATTATTTCTTATATTGTTTCTTCAAAGAAATCTGTATTTTCTAAAGAAGTTATTGAAATAATTGATAAAAGATTCAGAACTCACTATAAATAAAGTATTCATTAGGAGGATTAAAATGTGTAAAGACTGCGGTTGCTCTATAACAGATACACATGACCATCACCACGACCACGAACACCATCATCACCACCATCATGGAAATCCAACTCTTGAGGATAAAAAAACTGTTGAAGTTATAACAAAAATTCTTGATGCTAACGATAAACAGGCGGAGAGTAATAGAAAACATTTTGACCAGCACGGGATTTTTGCCATAAATCTTATGAGTTCTCCGGGAGCAGGTAAAACAACCCTTTTAGAAAAAACCATTGAACTACTTGGAGATGAGCTAAAAATCGGTGTTATAGAAGGAGATTTAGAAACCAATAGAGATGCAGAGAGAATAAAGGCGAAAGGTGCTCCTGCCTATCAAATCACAACAGGGCAGGCCTGTCATCTTGATGCCTTTATGGTTCATAATGGAATACACCATCTACCCCTTCAAGAGCTTGACATTGTATTTGTTGAAAATGTTGGAAATCTTGTCTGTCCTGCTTCCTATGATATAGGAACTCATCTTAATGTTGTTCTTCTTTCTGTTCCTGAAGGAGACGACAAGCCAGCAAAATATCCTGTAATGTTTAGAAGTGCAGACCTTATGCTTATTACAAAAACAGACCTTCTTCCATACTTTGATTTTGATATTAAAAAAGCCATCGAAGAGGCAAGAACTTTAAATCCAAAGATGGATATTATACAGATTTCCACAAAAACAGGGGAAGGCTTAGACAAATGGATTAATTATATTAAGCTAAAGGCCTCTCTAAGAAGCATAGTTTAGCATTTAGACCCCTGCTTTGATATTTATTCTTATTTCCTTATACTTATATTCATATAAAACAAAGCAGGGGTTTTATATTGTCAAAAACAAAAAGAATTTCAAAAGAAGAAAGAAAACAGGAGATAGTGAAAACAGCCTGTAAACTTTTTGCAGAAAAGGGCTACTACAATACAACTATCCCTGACATAGCAGAAGCTATGGGAATGAGTGTTGGAAATCTTTATAACTATTTTAGCTCAAAAGAAGAACTTGCTAAATATATAATGAAATACTCTTCTAAACTTTTAGGAGAAGAGATTAGAAAAATAAATGAAGAAAACATACCTACAAAAGAAAAAATATATAAGATTGTTAGGAGATTTTTTGAGATAGCACAGCAGCAGCCTGAACTGATTGAATATTTTCTTAGAGTTTTTCTCGCCAACAGAGAGGTTTTTGATGAAGGTTGCGAAGGATTTTTATGTGTAAGTGATGTGGTAACAGAACTTATGCTGTTTTTGGAGGAGGGAGCAAGGAAAGGAGATTTAAGACAGCAAGACTTTTTTCCGGCATTTGTTACACTTATGGGTCCCCTTGGTGGAATGGTTTTCATGCAAGGTGAAAATGTTTTGCCTAAAACACCGGTAGAGTATTCAGATGAGCTTGCAGAAAATATCTGGCGTGCTTTAAAAAATGATTAAGAAAACACTATTATGGCTTCAGGGACTATCCTGCAATGGAAATTCCCAGTCCCTTTTAAATGCTGAAAATCCATCTTTTTATGAAATTTTTTCTAAAATAGAGCTTATTTTTCACCCAGAAATCAGCTACAAAGAAAACATCCAGCAGGTTTTAAATAAGATTTTATCAGGCAAGAAAAAAATAAATTTTTTAGTAATAGAAGGAAGTATAACAACAGACAAGAGATTTCACAGAATAGGAGAGTTTTCTATCGGGGAGATTGTTTTAAAACTAAAAGATAAAGTTGATTATATTATTGCAGCTGGAAACTGTGCATCTTTTGGAAATATACCAGCTACATTTTCAAAAAATCCTGATGTGAAAGGACTACAATTTACATTTAAAGAAAAAAAAGGTTTTTTGCCCCTTGATTTTAAAACCAAATCAGGATACCCAGTTATAAATATTCCCGGATGTCCCATGCATCCTGCATGGTTTATGCAAACTCTAATAGCCCTTATTGAAGAAAGAGAAGTTATCTTAGACAGTTTCAACCGACCAAAAGAACTTTTTATGTATCTTTCCCATGATGGATGTATCAGAAATGAATATTTTGAGTGGAAGGAAGAGGCAGAGGAGTTTGGACATAAAGAAGGTTGTCTTTTCTATAATCTCGGATGCAGAGGTCCTATGACCCATGCACCATGTAATAAAATTTTATGGAATAGAGTTTCTTCCAAAACCAGAGCAGGAATGCCCTGTATAGGCTGCACAGAATTTGATTTTCCTTTAAGGGAAAACTTTTTTGAAACAAAGAAAAATATGGGAATTCCTGAAGAAGTTCCTTTAGGAGTTTCAAAAAGAGTCTATATCACAATAACAGGGGTAGCAAAAACTCTGAAAAATGAAAGAGTTTCTAAAAAATTAGAAGAGACAGATTAGATAAAATGACGTATATTATATGAGAGAAATATACGTAAAGAGGTGCTAATTTTGAAAACCAAATTAACTTTAAGAATGGAAAAAGATTTAATAGAAAGTATAAAAGAATTTTCTCAGAAAAAAGGACAATCCGTATCTAAGATTGTGGAAAATTATTTTAAACTAATCTTAAAAGATAAAGAAAAAAATGAAGAATTAACTCCTACAGTAAAAAAATTAAAAGGAATTTTAAAAGATAAAAAAATTTCAGAAGAAGATTATAAGAAACACTTAGAGGAAAAATATCTTTGAGAGTTTTAATAGATACTAATGTAATTTTAGATCTTTTGTTGGATAGAGAACCTTTTTCTAAACAATCAGCTTTGTTAATCTCAAAAGTAGAAAAAGGAGAAATTACAGGGGTTTTATGTGCTACAACTATAACAACCATTTATTATTTGGTTAGAAAATCATTAGATAAAAAAGAGGCAGAAAAAAGTATAGACCTAATTTTTTCTTTATTTGAGATAGCCACTGTTAATAGGTCTGTGTTAGAAACAGCACGGAAATTAGATTTTAATGATTTTGAAGATGCAGTAATTTATGCTTCAGCTATACATTCAAACTGTGATGTTTTAATCACAAGGAATATAAAAGATTTCAAAGCTGATGATATTCCAATATATGAACCCGCAGAATTTTTGAACATACTCAACAGAGATTAAAATGCCAAAAATTCAGAAGACTGTTTTAAATAGGGTTGAAGGTGAGATAGAGCTTAAGCTTATATGGGAAAATGGAAAAATAAAAGATGTTTTTATTATTGCTCCAAACTTTAGAGGATTTGAATTCATATTAGAAGGAAAGCCACCTCTTGATGCCCTTGTGATAAACCCCAGAATATGCGGTATATGTGGACATGCCCATTTAATAGCCACTGTAAAAGCCCTTGAAAATCTATATGAAAATGCAGGGGAAAATATAAAAATTCCAGAAAAAGCAAAACTAATAAGGGATTTAACATTATCTTCAGAGATTATCCAAAATCATCTCAGATGGTTTTATTTATTTGTTTTACCTGATTTCCTAAAATTAGACAAAAATCCTAAGCTTAGAAAATATCAGCCTATAAAAGGCTCCCAGTGGAGAAAGGGATTAGATTACAGTTCTAAAATTGTAAAAGTTGTAGCAATTTTCGGAGGGCAATGGCCTCACACTTCTTATGCTATTCCTGGAGGTGTAACATCAGATCCCACTACATTTGATATAGCCGAGGCAATAGCAATAGTAGACTCAGTGTTAGATTTTTATGAAAAAAATATTCTTGGTATGCCTGCTGATAAGTATTTGTCTATAAAAAATCTTGATGAATATATGAAAAAC
>JALVKE010000182.1 GCA_027028005.1 Persephonella sp.
CTTTTTTACACTGCTGTCGAAACAGGTTAATAAAAGGAATTTTCTAAAGGGAGAGTGTAATGATTAGAGCTTTATGGACTTCTGCATCTGGAATGGAAGCACAGCAGACAAATCTAGATGTAATATCTCACAACATAGCAAACGTTAACACTGTCGGTTTTAAAAGAAGTAGAGCAAACTTTGAGGACTTAATATATCAGGACATAAAAGACCCTGGTGTTATGAGCTCTAATGAAACAAGGGTTCCATCTGGTATACAGATAGGTTTAGGGGTAAAACTTTCAGATGTTAGTAAGATATTTTCTCAAGGTAGTCTTATAAAAACAGACAAGCCTTTAGATTTAGCTATTCAGGGAGATGGATTTTTTAAAATAGAACTTCCTGGTGGTGGAGAAGCTTATACAAGAGCTGGAAACTTTCAGATAGATGATCAGGGATACGTAGTAACTCCAAATGGATACAGGTTATATCCAAACATTCAGATATCTGCTCCTGAAACTCTTGTTAATATTCAGATAAGCCCTAATGGAAATGTTTATGTTGTTAGAAATGAAGGGGGACAGCAGACAACAGAGGAAATAGCAAATATAAAGTTATATAAGTTTATAAATTCTGCTGGTTTAAAGGCAATAGGAGAAAATCTATTTGTTAAAACAGATGCATCAGGAGAAGAGATAGAAGGTGATCCTAATACCGATGGTTTTGGGAAAATAGCTCAGGGATTTTTAGAGTCCTCAAATGTAAATATTGTTGAAGAGATGGTAAATCTTATAGTTGCTCAAAGAGCATATGAGATTAATTCAAAAGGTATTACAACAGCAGATGAGATGCTCAGGACTGTTAGCAACCTTAAGTCTTAGAATATTAGTTATTTTTTTACTTTTTGTTGAGGTGGCCTTTGCCTCAACAGTTATTAAACTCAAAAAGGACGTTTTTTTAAAAAAAGACAGTATATATTTGAAAGACATATCCAATATAACCTCTGATAATTCCTCTTTTAAACAGTTTCTTAAAAAGATGTATATAGGCGCTATAAAAAAAAGTCAAAAAGTTATTACAAAAAAACAGATAGAAGATATTCTTAAAAAAAACTATATAGATACATCGAAGATAAGGATAGTAGGAAATAAAATTATTGTTAAGAGATTTTTATCCATCATTGATAAAAGCAGACTAAAAAAGGATGTTGAACAATTTTTAAAGAAAAATTTTAAAAATATAGAGGTAGAAAGTATCTCCTATCCAAACTTCAAAACTATAAAGGGAACAAAACTGCAGGTTAAAATAAGAAAAAGAAGTCAGACAAGTACACATATATATCTTACTTACGAGATTTATAAAAATGGAGTGTTAGTAAAAAGATTTTCTATACCTGTCAGGTATAAAAAGATTTCCTACGTAGTTTTTTCAAAAGAGTTTATCAAAAGAGGGGAGACAATAACAAAAGAAAAGTTAGAGCTGAAAAAGTATATTGGAAATCCAAGACATCTAATAACATCTCTTCAGGAAATCCTAGGAAGCAGAGCAAAGATAAACATAAGAAAAGGGATACCTATAAAAGACTATATGATAAAGCCGAATTATCTTGTTAACAGAGGTTCAAGTGTAAAAATAATTTACAATAAAGGGCTAATACATATAGAATTATTAGGAAGAGCTCTTGAAAATGGTCTTCTTAATCAGATTATAAAAGTAAAAAATATATCAACAGGGAAAGTGATACCATGCAAAGTTATTGGAAAAAATCAGGTTTTATTTATAGGGGGTTCATTTTAGCCACTGCAGGAATGTTATTTTTCTCCTGTGCCTCGAAAACTGTGGTTGTTCAGGAAATACCACCTCCTATGCCTCCAGATATTGGAAAACCTCAGTATAAACCTGCTCCTGGTTCTCTATATGCAGGAAATGGAAATCTGTTTTCTGATGATAAAGCTCATCAGGTAGGGGATATTCTTACTATAAAGGTTGTAGAAAACCTATCAGGTTCAGGAGGAGCAACAAGTCAGGGCGGAAGAAATACATCTGTAAATCTTGATTTTCCTGCTCCTGTCCTAATGGGAAAAAATGTTCCTAATAAATCTCCCATAGCAGGGATGCAGGCTTCATCCTCAAATCAGTTTAAAGGACAGGGAAAAACAGGGAGAAATGCAAGACTAATAGCAACAATTACTGCAAGAGTTATAAAAGTATATCCTAACGGAAACCTTTTCATTGTTGGAGAAAAAAGATTAAAAATAAATAATGATGAACAGGTCTTGAAAATTTCTGGAATTGTCAAACCTTCTTATATTCAACCAGACAACTCTATATACTCATATCAGATTTCAGATATGAGGGTTGAGTATAACGGAAGAGGTTTTATAGCAGAGCAGCAGCAACCAGGTTGGCTTGCAAGATTTCTTATAAAGATATGGCCGTTTTAAGAGAGGGAGAGTGAGTTATGAGAAAGATATTTTTTCTATTTCTTCTAATATTTGGAATAGCTTACAGTGAAAACATTGTTAAAATAAAAGATGAAGTTAATGTTCTTGGAGTGAGAGAAAACTATCTAACAGGTTACGGAATTGTTGTTGGACTTAACGGAACAGGGGATGGAACAACAAGTAGATACACTCTTCTCAGTGTAGCTAACATGCTTAGAAAAATGGGTATATATATAGATCCAAATCAGGTAAAAACAAAGAATGCAGCAGCTGTCATCGTTACAGCAAAAATGCCTCCTTTTGCAAAATCAGGAATGGCCTTTGATGTAACTGTTGCATCGTTGGGGGATGCAAAGGATATATCAAATGGAGTATTAATAAGAACGCCTTTAAAAGGTCCTGATGGAAAGATATATGCCTTTGCACAGGGACCAGTATCAACAGGTGGTGGCTATTCTGAGTCTAACAAAGGGGGAAAAATTCAGAAAAACTTTCCAACAACAGGAGTTGTTGTGAACGGTGGGATAATTGAAAGAGATCTGCCCTTTAACTACAGAAGTATGGACAGTCTTATATTAACTCTCAAACATCCTGATTTTGATAAAGCTGTTGAGATAGCAAATGTTATAAACAAAAGATTTGGGAACATAGCAGAAGCTTTAGATGCGACAACAATAAAAGTAAAGTATCCAGCAAACTACGATAAAGTAGCTTTTACATCAAAAGTTTTAAATCTTGAGATAAAGTCTGACAGCGAACCAACTATAGTAATATACGAGAGAACAGGAACAGTTATTTTAAGTGGTGATATAAAGATAGATACCCCTTTATATGTTTCCCATGGAAATATATATGTTATTGTAACGAAAAAACCTGTTATATCCCAACCACCTCCTTTATCTGCAGGTCAAACAGTTCAAACTCAGCAAGTAGAAACTGTTGTAAAAGAAGAAAAAGGAAGAATTTTTAAAGTTCCTGGGCCTTCTCTAAAGGATCTAGTTAAAGCTCTTAATGATCTTGGTGTATCCCCAAGGGATCTAATAGCGATCATTCAGGCTATAAAAAATGCAGGAAAAATACACGCAAAAATAATCGTTATGTAGGAGAAAAGAATGTTAAAGATAAATCCTTACTGGGATATAAAAGATATAAGACAGATAAAGAAACCTGAAGAAGTATCAAAAGAGTTTGAAACAATGTTTGTTAGAATGTTATTAAAAGAGTTTAGAAAGTCTATACCTGAAGGACTTTTTAACTCCTCTTTTTCTTCTAAAATGTACTGGGATATGTTTGATATGCAGATCTCTGAAGTGATATCTTCTTCAGATAAACTAGGTATAAAATCATATATTCAACAAGCTTTAAAAGTATATAAAAGATATTCGGGAGAGTAGATGAATCAGGCACTTGAAAATATATTTGTAAAAGTAAATGAACATTCTGACATTCTTATTATAATTCTTATTATTGCTATCTTAGCATCTATGATTCTTCCTATTCCTCCAGCTCTTCTTGATATTTTGCTTACAGCAAGTATTACCTTTTCAATCCTTATACTGATGACTACTTTATATGTAAAAAATCCTCTCCAACTTTCTTCTTTTCCATCTCTACTATTAATAGCAACTCTATTTAGACTATCTTTAAACGTTGCTACTACAAGAAGAATATTACTTCATGGACATGAAGGACCTGATGCAGCAGGTCAGGTAATAAAAGCATTTGGGCAGTTTGTTGTTGGAGGAAACTACATAGTAGGAGCTATTGTTTTTATCATCCTTGTGACAATCAACTACATTGTTATAACAAAGGGGACAGAAAGAATTTCAGAGGTTGCAGCGAGATTTACATTAGATGCCCTCCCTGGAAAACAGATGAGTATAGATGCAGACTTAAATGCAGGACTTATAGATGAAAAAGAAGCCCAAAGAAGAAGACAGGAGCTTGCTAAAGAAGCTGATTTTTACGGGGCAATGGACGGTGCTTCAAAGTTTATTAGAGGAGATGCAATAGCAGGTATTATTGTTGCTATAGTAAATATAGTTGGTGGTCTTGCCATAGCAATTCTTCAACACGGTATGGATCTACAGTCTGCTTTAAAGACATTTACTCTTCTCACTGTTGGTGACGGTTTAGTATCTCAGATACCATCTCTTATCACTTCTACAGCAGCGGGACTAATGGTTACAAGGGCTGTATCAGAAGATAATCTTGGAAGAGAGATATTTTCTCAGCTTACTTCTTTCCCAAAAGCTCTTTACATGGCAGCAGGAACCATCTTTGCAATGGGTATAGTCCCTGGTATGCCAACAATTCCATTTTTCTTATTTGCAGCTGTTTTAGGTATATCTGCATATCTAATGGAGCAGATGCTAAAAGAGAAAGAAAAACAGGAAGCTGAAGAAAAAGCTAAAGAGTTACTTAAAGCAACTGAAGAAGAAGAAGCTCCTGAAGAACTTTTACCACAGCCAGAGACAATAACCTTTGAAATAGGATATGCTCTAATTCCTTATGTGGATGAAAGTAAAGGTGGTGAGATTGTAAAGAGAATAAAATCTCTTCGTAAACAGCTTACAAAAGAACTTGGTATTATCATTCCTCTAATACATATTAAAGATAACCTTGAGCTTAAACCTGGGGAGTATAGGATACTTATTAGAGATGTTGAGGTAGCT
The DNA here is from genome assembly GCA_027028005.1 of Persephonella sp. Taxonomy (GTDB): domain Bacteria; phylum Aquificota; class Aquificia; order Aquificales; family Hydrogenothermaceae; genus JAADDV01. The sequence goes on from JALVKE010000182.1 coordinate 5,099, forward strand.
AGAGGAGAGATCGTCCCAGACCACTATCTTGCGATAGATACAGGTTCAACAAAAGGAAAGATAGAAGGAAAACCTACAAAAGAGCCAGCTTTTGGACTAGATGCCTACTGGATACCAGAAAATTTAAAAGATAAAGCAAAGATGTTAGGTTATACAGTTGTTGATATTCCAACAGTTATAATAACCCACCTTTCAGAAGTTATAAAGAAACATGCTCATGAAATACTAGGAAGAGGAGAAACAAAAGAACTAGTTGATGCTTTAGCAGAAAAATATCCAATTGTAAGAGAGATTGTCCCTGATCAAGTGCCTCTTAACATCCTCCATAGAGTTTTACAAAATCTGCTAAAAGAGGGTATACCTATTAAAGACTTGTTAACAATAATAGAGACCCTTTCTGATAATATTATTAAAACAAATGATCCTGAAGTTTTAACAGAGTTTGTTAGACAGTCCCTATCTAGGTTAATATCTTCCCTATACAGTAGAGATAACACCATATATGCAGTATCCTTAGGAACAAATACAGAAAGCTTTATATTAGAGAAGATAAAGGAAAATGAAGGAAATCTTCCACCTTTTGATCCATCCTTTGTTCAAAAACTTATAAATGAGATAGCAAAATATACGGATCTATTTGTAGTAAACCAGGCTACTCCTGTCCTACTAACATCCCCTGCTTCAAGAAGATTTGTTAGAAAGATTATTGAACACTACCTGCCAAATGTAGCAGTATTATCTTACGGAGAGATAGATCCAAAATATAAAGTAAATATATTAGGAGTGGTTGAGGTAAATGGTTAGTAAAATCTATGAAGGAGAAAATATAGAGGAACTTGTTGAAAGAGCAAAGAGGGAGTTAGGAGAGAATATAAGGATTGTTCAGTATGAGATATTCAAAGAGAAAAAATGGCTTTTTCTAGGAAAGAGAAAGTATAGAATTCTTGTTGAGGTTGAAGAGAAAGAAGAAGATCAGAAAAGAGTATTTCAAAAACAGCTAGATTTTGAAGAGTTACTCCAAAAAGTTGAAAGTATCATAGAAGAAAAAGTAAAAGAAGTAGCACCTAAGGTTGTATCTCAAAAACCAAATGTCCCCCCTCATCTAGAGGAAAATATTTCTTCTGTTGATCTTCAGATATCCAGTGAGTTTACAGGAGAGGCTGTTGAGCTTATAAATAAGCTCATAAAAAAGGATGTGTTCAAAGATGTAGCTGAGGACATTGTAAAAGCTGCCTGTGGTTTAGACCTTGATACAAACAAATGGGACTTAAATGCAGTAACATTAAAAGAGGCTTTAGCAAAAGGAATAAAAGAGAAAATATCCTTCACAGGTCCTTTTGATGAGATTGAAAATATTCCTAAAGTTATAGCTTTCTTAGGACCTACAGGAGTTGGAAAGACAACAAATCTATTCAAGCTAGCTTCTCAGTTTGTACTGAACAAAAAGAAAAAGGTAAGTGTTATAAGCATAGATACATTCAAGGTTGGTGCTGTTCATCAGGGGAGAATATATGCAAATATACTGAACGTTCCCTTTTACTCAGTATCTGAGCCTAAAAAGCTTAGAAATATAATAGATGTTTTAGGGGAAGATGAGATTGTTCTAATAGATACTGTAGGAAGAAGCCATTATGATTACTGGAGACTTGGAGAGATAAAAGAGATACTAAGTGGAATACTAGATGAACTATTTGCTGTTCTTGTTTTAAGTTGTAACTATAAAAATGAAGATGCTTTTGAGATTGTTGATAACTACAGTCAGTATTTTAATATAGATGCCTTACTCATGTCTAAGATAGATGAAACAAAAAAACCAGGAATACTCCTAAACGTTCCATATAAAACAGAAATACCTCTATCTTACATTAGCACAGGCCAGAGAGTTCCAGAGGATATAGAAATCTTAACTCCAGAACTTACTGCGTCCTACTTTCTTAAGGGTTAGTATATGAATGAGCAGGCAAAAGATCTTATAAAACTTATGGAAAAAGATTCTAATAGTTACAACACAAAGTTTTTTACTATATCAAGTGGAAAAGGTGGTGTTGGTAAGACATCTTTTGCTGTAAACTTTGCTTATATTCTTGCAAACTACTTTAATAAAAAAGTTCTTCTTATTGATGCAGATGTTGGAATGGCTAATATACATGTACTGCTAAATCTAAAACCTAAAAAAGATATAAGAAGGATTATAGAAGAAAGGGATATATCAAGCCTGATAGAGAGAAAAGAGGGAATTGATATACTCCCAGGATTTTCAGGTATTGAAGAGATAAGAGAAATAGAGGATTATGCATTTACAAAACTTATTCAAAAGTTATCTGATATATCAAATAGATATGACTATATCCTCATAGACACATCTGCCGGTATTGATAACAGAGTTATCTCTTTTATTAGAGCATCTAGTAGAAGTTATATAATAGTAACTCCTGAACCTACATCAATGACAGATGCCTATGCACTTATAAAATCTATAAGAAAGATATATGGATACTCAAGATTTAAACTTATTGTTAACATGGCAGAAAATAGAAAAGAAGGTATAGAAACCTACAACAGATTAAGGGAGTCTGCTAAAAAGTTTTTAAATATGGACTTACAACTTGCAGGAATTTTGCCGAAAACAAAAAATATGACCTTGTCTATAAAGAAAAAAGAAATTTTTTGTAAAATATATCCTGACGATACATATACTATAGAATTAAAAAAAATAAGCTCTAAGGAGCTCGGGGAGAGTGTGCCAGTTGAATCTGGTCAGTCTTTCTGGGGGAGAGTCCTTAGATTTTTGAGAAGAGGTTGATGGGTACAAAAACATTAGACAAAAAGACTAAAGACCAGATTATTTTAGAAAACTTACCACTTGTTAAGAAAGTAGCTAGTAAAATTTACTACCGACTTCCTAAAGGGGAGATTGATTTTGATGAGCTTGTAAATACAGGTATTATCGGCTTAATGAAAGCTATTGATAGATACAATAAGGATAAAGCTAAATTTTCCACATATGCATATATAAAGATAAGAGGAGAGATATTAGATTACCTTAGAAGCCTTGATGTAATGCCAAGAAGTATGAGAGAAAAGATAAAAGAAGAGAACCTTGAAGAAGGAAAAAATCTCCCTTTATCAAAAACAGCAATAATGGTCTCTATTGAAAAAGCCATAGTTAGTGGAGATGAAGAGTTTAAGATAGTTGATACACTAACATCAGACAGAATATCCCCTGAGGAAGAGGTTATAAGAGATGATCTAAGAGAAAAACTGTTAAAAGCTATAGATATGTTAAACGAGAAAGAAAAGATAACCCTTCAGATGCTATTCTTTGAAGAAAAACCTCTTCAGGAAGTAGCTAATGTTCTAAAAGTTTCTGTTTCAAGGGTCTCTCAGATAAAAAGTGAGGCTGTTAAAAAGCTAAAAAAAATCTTCGTATATTAAGGTAGATAAATGGAGCTGCAAAATCTTGTCTTTAACAAGTTAGGAAACTCCTTTTCTGCACTCTTGATGTATGAAAAAAGATCTGCTCAGCTTTGGGATGATGTTAAAACAAGATACTTTGTTATTTCCCATGTGTGTTCTTCAGAAAAAACGCCTTTTTCTGTCACTTTAAAAACAGGTACAAAAACATTTTATATACACTTTTCTAGTGAAGGATTTTCTATTGAAGATCTATCTTTCCAGTTAGATGATAAAGAAGGTTTTTATAGAATGTTTGATGAACCTGAATACATTTTTAAACTATCTATGACAAATTCTTCTTTTATGAAGGTGGAGAACATAGAAGGAAAGATAAAGGTTTGCATTCCAGAGCATGACTTTTTTAAAGGGCTGTATGAGTTTATTTCCACTGTTTTCCTGTAAAAATCTTTTGAAATATTTTTAAAATAGGATATACTAATAGCAGAATGAAAATAAATAAGAAAGAAGGATTTTACTTTCAAAAGGCATTTCTTTTCGTATCAAAATCGTTCTTTCTTTATAACACTCGGAGGAATTTATGTCACAGATCACGTTCAGAGATTTACCAATTTCAAAGGAAACGTTAAAATCTATTGAGAAAAAAGGTTTTAAACATCCTACAGAAATTCAGGCTAAGGCTATTCCTATTATTTATGAAGGGAAAGATCTTATTGCACAGGCTCAAACAGGAACAGGAAAAACAGCAGCTTTTGGGATACCCATAGTTGATAAAGTTGATCCTAGAAAAAGAAAGATACAGGCTTTAATCCTTGTTCCAACAAGGGAACTTGCTATACAGGTAGCAAAAGAGTTAAAGGATTTAGGAAGAAGTAAAAAGATATTTGTTTTACCGGTATACGGTGGAAAATCTATTCAAAACCAGATTAGATTTCTGAAAAATGGAAAAGATGTTATTGTTGTTGGAACACCTGGAAGGGTTAGAGACCTTATTGAAAGAGGTGTTTTAAAACTAGATGGTGTTGAAACATTTGTTTTAGATGAAGCTGATAGAATGCTAGATATGGGATTTATCGAAGATATAGAGTTTATCTTTGATAAAACACCAAAAGAAAAGCAAACTCTTCTATTCTCTGCAACAATGCCTTCTTCTATAAAGAGTTTAGCAGAAGAGTTTTTAAAAGAGGATTATGAAACAATAAGGGTTAAACCTGAGGAAGTTACTGTAGATAAGATCAAGCAGTATGCGTATAGAGTTGATGAAAAAGGCCAATTTTCTAAACTAACAGAGTCTTTATCTGAAACTCCTGAGAGAAAAGCTATTATCTTTACAGAAACAAAAAAGGGAGCAGATGAGTTAGCAAATAAGCTTAGAAGGGAAGGATTTAACGCAAGTGCTATTCATGGAGATTTTTCTCAAACAAAAAGGGAAAAGGTTTTAAAAGCATTTAGGGATAATAAATTAAAAATTCTTGTTGCTACAGATGTTGCAGCTAGAGGGTTAGATATAAAGGATGTTGATGTTGTTTATAACTACTCTCTTCCAAGAGATGTAGAAAGTTATGTTCATAGAATAGGAAGAACTGGAAGAGCTGGAAGAGAAGGAATAGCTATATCTATAATGAAACCTTCTGAAGACAGGCAGTTTTCACTGATTAAGAAAAAAACAAATGCAAATATAGAGTTGTTTAATTTATCTGATAAACCTGTTGAAAAACCAGAGAAAAATAAAAAGAGAAGATTTTTAAGTAAAGGAAAATACTCTCGTAGATAAGAGAAAGCCCTTAGGGCTTTCTTTATTTACATTCCCTATTATAAATACAAACTTTGTTTTTACCTTTTCTTTTTGCCTCATATAAGGCATCATCAGCTTCTTTTAGTATCTGATTTAAATCTTTACCTTTATCAAATTCCGAGATTCCAAAACTTGCTGTTATTTTTTCTATACCATCAAACTCCAATGTCTCTAGCAACTTTCTAAGCTTTTCAGCTATTACAAAAGCTTTTTCTGCATCAATCTCTGGAGTGATGATGATAAATTCTTCTCCACCAAGCCTTCCAAAGAAATCTGTCTTTCTTATATTTTTGCTAAATGCCTCTGTAAGCTTCTTTAAAACATAATCCCCCTTTTGATGTCCATGATTATCGTTAATAGACTTAAAGTTATCAATATCAAAAAGAATAATGGAAAATTTTTTATTATATCTAGAAGCCCTTTCTATTTCTGCCTTTAATAGTTTTAAAATCTGAAATCTGTTAAATATACCTGTTAAGCTAT
>JALVKE010000183.1 GCA_027028005.1 Persephonella sp.
GCTTTGGATATTTATAGTTATAAAAATTTAGATTTTGTAGATTGTATTTTATGTGCCATGTCTGAACAGTACGATATAGAAACTTTTGATAAAAAGTTAAACAAATGTATAAAAAGCTGATGTTTTAAAATTAAAACTTTATTTGTTTTATATCCTTTTTTGTCTGTTTAACAATGTTTAAAACAATGCCTATCAGTATTAAAAACGTTACAAGGGAACTTCCTCCGTAACTAATCATAGGTAGTGGAATACCAACTGCTGGAGCAAGCCCCATAGTCATAGCTATATTTATAAAAGCCTGAAACGTTATTAAACTTCCTGCCATATAACAGATATACTTTCCTGTAAGCTCTTCTGTTTTATTACCCCAGTATATAATTCTCAAACCTACAAATAGGTATAAAAAAATAAGAGTGGCAGAGATAACAAATCCCCATTCTTCTCCTATAGTGGAGAAAATAAAATCTGTGTGCTGTTCAGGTAGAAAGAAGAGTTTTGATTGCGTGCCTTTTAAAAAACCTTTTCCAAATATCTTTCCTGAACCTATCGCAATCTGAGATTGAATGATGTTATAAGCTGTTCCAAAAGGGTCATTTTCCGGTTTTAAGAAAGCCAAAATCCTTGCCTTTTGATACTCCTTTAGATGATGCCATACAAAAGGGGAAGAGATTATTGCAAGGACTATAGAAGCAATAATGTATTTTTTAGGAATGTTGGCTATAAATATACCAACGAGAACAGGAATTAAGATCATAACAGACGTTCCTAAATCAGGCTGTTTTAGTGTTAGTAAAACAGGCACAGAGACAAGTAAAAGAACCTTTAATATATCTGTAATCCTTATATTCCCATGTATCTGACCTAAAACTCTTGCAGTAACCAAAATAATGATAAGCTTCATAAATTCAGAAGGTTGTATATTAACAGGACCTAAAGATATCCATCTAGTAGCACCAAGAATTGTCTTTCCCCAAAAAAGAACAGCTACTAAAAGAATTACTCCTATGATATAAAAAATTATTGAATACTTAACAATCTTTCTATAGTCAATTGAAGAAACTATGAAAGCTGATACAATACCAGTTAGGGCAAAAACTCCCTGTTTTATATAAAGATATTTAAATTCATGTACCGTTGCACTGTACATATTGATAACACCCCAAAAAACAATAAATAAAACAGCAGTTATTAAGAGAGGATCTAAGCTTTTTATAAAATCAATTACTTTTCTCAAAATAACCTTCCTCGTATAGCTTATTTATAATGTCCTTTGTTATAGGAACAGCTGTTTTACTTCCTCCAATACCGTGTTCCACAAAAACAGAGATAACAAACTTAGGATTTTTATACGGTGCAAAGTCAATAAACCAGGCATGGTTTTGAAGTTCCCATTTATCTGTTTTATGTTTATGACTAACATGTCTATAAACTTGAGCAGTTCCTGTTTTTCCTGCGTTTTTTACAGGAGCATCTCTTAAATCTTTTGCAGTAGCTCTACTACCATAAACAACAAGGTAAAGACCCTTTTTAACAGTGTTGATAAATTCTTTTCTTATGTTTAGCTTTCTTATAAGCTCAGGTTTTATCTCAATATACTTGTTTAAGGTAGGATCAAAGTACGCTTTTAAAAGATGTGGTTTGTATACATAACCACCATTTGCAATAGGAGCTATTATCTTTACACTATCAAAAGGTGTTATAGCAAGAAAACCTTGACCAATGCTGTAGTTAACAGTATCCCCCAGGTACCAAGGTTCTCCTATATATCTTTTTTTCCACTCAGGAGTAGGAATTCTTGAAATCCTTCTTTCTATTCTAGGATTAAGCTTTTCTCCAAGACCAAATAGATGAGCATACTTGCTTATATTCCTTGCTCCTAGTTCAATTCCCACCTGATAGAAAAATGTATCACAGGACATTTCAAGAGCGCGTTTAACATTTATCTTTCCACAACCACTTAAATCCCAGTTTCTGTATATCCATTTTCCTATCTGAATAAAACCTTTACTCTCTATCTTTTTGTTTGGAGTTATAACCCCTTCTTCCAATGCTGCAGAGGCAACAATAATCTTAAATATAGAACCAGGGGGATATAATCCACCTAAGACTTTGTTAAACAATGGTTTGTACTTATTGCTAACTAATTTTTTCCACTCTTCTTTTGAGAATCCTTTCACAAATTTCTGAAGATCATATATAGGGTAACTAAGCATTGCTAAAATCTGATAGTTTTTAGGATCTAAAATGGTAATAGCTCCTGATTTTTGTTTTGATTTTTCAAAAGCTTCATAGATAAGTTTTTGCAAATTTGTATCTATAGTCAGATAAATATCCTTACCTCTTACAGGTGGTTTTTCCCATAAAACCTTCTTTATCCTTCCTAGTGCATCAACCATTACAGCTTTTATACCAAAACTTCCTGTTAGATAATCGTTATACATCTTTTCAACGCCTTGTTTCCCAATTAACATATCAGGGAGTAGAGAAGGATTTTCCTTTAGGTCTTTTTTAGATGGATAACCTACATATCCAATGATATGAGGAATATATTTTGTATGTTCTGTGTATATACGTTTAGGTCTAGTCTCTATATATACTCCCTGAAATTTTAGAGGATGTGCATAGAAAGTTTTTATCTGCTCTTTTGTTAGATTTTTAAATATAACAACCTTTCTTGAAAAACCTTTGTTAATTCTTTCTTTTATCTTATTTGACAGCTCTATATTTAGATAATTTTTTAGATTATATTCAAGCTCATCTAATCTCTTTTTTACGTCATAAGGATATACATACAGATTAAATATTGGTTTGTCGTAAGCTAATAGAATACCGTTTCTGTCGTATATTTTTCCTCTAGGTGGTAGAGTTACAAGTATTTTTAAATGATTTTTAGTAGATAAAGCTCTATACTCTTCACCTTTTATAATCTGCAAATAAGCTAATCTAGATAAAAGAATAAAAAACACACTTATCAGAAAAAAAACTAAGGTCCTAACCCTTTTTATACTCATTTATTATGTAATACACCCCAAAAATTAAAAAGTTTAGTAATATGTATAAAATAAACTTTGGAGATATATAAAATATTCCAGTTTTGAAAAAAGTGAAAATCAACTTAAAAGAAATATCTATAGCAGATAAAACCACAATAATAGCCACTTTTAAATAAAAGCCTGATGTAAAGAAAAATTTTTTTACAGGTAGTGTAGATGTTACAACTATGTTTTTGATTATCAGATTAGCAGGAAACAAGGAAGAGAGAATATCCTGCAACAGCCCAACGACTGTAGCCATCTTATATGCGTTTTGAGATCTCTTATTTAAGGTGTAAAGAATTATATATATAGTTATTAAATCTGGAGTTAACTGATACACAGAAAAATACTTTATGAAAACAGATGTCTGAAATATAAGTAAAAGAAATGGTATAAGATACGTGCTCATTCTACTCCTTTCATTCTTCCTTTCAAAGATTTTATTATAAAATACAGGTATTCACTTTTGATATATTAGGCAAAAAATGGAAAAAGAGATCGACCTAACATTAGAAGTATACCTAAAAGGAGACAGTTTATCTTTAAAAGATATAAAAAATAAAAAAGAAGTTACAATAAAAAAACCTTTCCTATTTGCTACAATAAATAAAACCCCTTATTTCAAGATGAAACTTCAAAATACAGATAATATTTCTGTTTTTAAGGTAGTAAAAATTTTTAATGTTAAGGAGATGGAAGATTTAAAAATTTTGTTAGGAGAATAGATTTATGGCAGTGATTTTAGACGGGAAGACTTTAGCACAAAAAA
>JALVKE010000184.1 GCA_027028005.1 Persephonella sp.
CATCTTTTTCATATATAAGACCTTTTTTCTTTAGAAACTCTATTGCCTCATCTACTTTTCCTGAGGTATATAGAGACTTTTCACTAAACCATATATCAAACTCAACCCCAAACTCTTTTAAATCTTCTTTTATCTTTTCTAGCAGAAGTTCTTTTGCAAATTCTGCGCAAAAATCTATTGCTTGCTCTTTATCCACAAAGGAAAGTATTTTTTCTCTTTCATACTTGTAGAGATGATATGCTATCTCTTTTATATAATCCCCGTGATATCCATCTTCAGGGAAGGGATAATCAGGATTTTCTATCTGAAAAAATCTAGCACATACAGACTCTCCAAGTTTTCTTATCTGTCTACCTGCATCGTTTATGTAAAATTCTCTCTCCACAAAGTAACCTATATATTCGTAAAGATTAGATTGAACATTTCCAACTACAGCTCCTCTTCCATGTCCAAGATGTAAAGGTCCTGTTGGATTTGCACTAACAAACTCAACATTTATCCTTCCTCTGTCTTTACTTTTTGCTTTTCCATACTGATCTTTTTCTTCTATTATTCTTTTTAAAATACTGTGATAAAAAACAGGGGAAAGAAAGATGTTAATAAATCCTGCTCCTGCTACTTCTACCTTTTCAAACTCTGGTTCTTTCTCTAAAATCTTTTTTATTCTGTTAGCAATATCTAATGGTTTTTTCTTAAGAGTTTTTGTAAGCAAAAATGCAGCATTTATGGCTATATCCCCAAACTTTTCTTCCTTAGGAATATCAATTTTTATCTTATCCTCTATCTGTTTTATCTCTGGAATTTCCTTTGATAGTACTGAAACAATTTTTTCTTTAAGTTCTTTTTTCATGGTACTCCTTATATGGAATTTATTTTAAAGTAAATATTTTAACGAAAAAGATTAAACACATTTAAGAGAAATTCTCTTTTTTGGGTTCTCTTTGCATAAGGATTTTAACAGCTTCCTTAGGGGGTAGATGTTCATATATTACTTTATATACGACCTCTGAGATAGGAAGCTCTATATTATGTTTCTCAGCAAGTTTCTTTATAGCTTTTACAGTTTTTGCCCCTTCTACAACCTGTCCTACTTTCTCAAAAGCCTCTTCTATAGACAATCCTTTCCCAAGTAAATACCCAAAGGTTCTATTTCTTGAAAGGTTCCCTGTTGCTGTAAGGACAAGGTCTCCTAATCCTGAAAGACCGTAGAGGGTTTCAGGTTTCCCACCAAAAAGCTTTGCTATCTTTGTCATCTCGTAAAGTCCTCTAGTTATAAGACTAGCTCTTGCATTGTTTCCTAATCCTAATCCATCACTTGCTCCTGTTGCTATGGCAATAATATTTTTTACTGCACCGCCAATCTGAACTCCGTTTATATCTGTAGAAACGTAAAGACGAAATGAATTTGTGTTTAGTACTTCCTGTAGTTTTTCAGCATACTCCTCTTCTCCTGCAAGTGTAACAGCTGTAGGAAGTCCCAATGCCACTTCTTTTGCAAAAGATGGACCTGAGAGAACAAAAATATCTTCCTTTTCTATATCTAAAACATCCTCTATAATCTGAGAAACAAGTTTTAATGTAGATATCTCTATACCTTTTGAAGCTGATATAACAGGCTTATTTATCTTCTTGTTAGAAACCTTTTCTAAAACTTCTCTAACTCTCTGGGTTGGAACAGCAATTATAACTATGTTTCCTTTAGAAATAACAGTGTTAATATCTGTGGAAGCTGATATATTTGAAGAAAGCTTTATATCAGGAAGATACTTTTCATTTACATTTTTAAGATTTATATCCTCAACGGTTTTTTCATCTCTACCCCATATTAGAACATTTTCAAAATTTTTAGAAAAAGCTTGAGCTAAAGCTGTTCCCCAGCTTCCAGAACCTAAAATTGATAATGTTTTAAACTCTCCCATTCTTCTCCTCAGGTTGCTTAAAAGAGTTTCCTTACATAAAATATGTCTATGGATTATTCTGATAAATCTTTGGGCTTTAACAAATCTGTATTCATTATAGCATTAGTTGTAGGTTTTATATTAAATCTGCTTCTTCTTGGTTCTTTTCAATACTATATATCCCATACTGAAACAAACCTAAAAATAAAAGAACCAAAAATATCTTACATTCCAGAAAAACCTCAACCTTTACCTAAACCTAAAAAAGAGAAAAAGAAGATAAAGAAGGAAAAGCCTCAGCTAAAAACTGTAAAGAAAAAAGAGCAAAGGAAAACAGAAAAGATAAAAAAAGTAAAAAAATCAAAAGTATCAAAACCTAAAAAATCTACAGGAGAAAAGGTGGCAAAGAAGCCTGTTGTTCCTGCAGTTACTCCTCCTCTTCCTGAGTCTGTTGAGCTAAAAGAGAAAGATATTCCTCTTCCTGAAACAGAGCTACCTGAAGGGAATTTTGTAGATGTTCCAGCTGAAAAAGTGATAATAAAAGAGTTTAAGGCTGTATCTCCAGGAAAATTTAACCCTTCTTTTGGAACAGAGTTTTCAAAGCTAGATGCCAATGTTAAAGGAACAGCAAAAAACAGAAAGATACTCTACAGACCAAAACCTCCTGTTATTAAAGCCTCAGTTCCACCACCGCCAATAAAAGTAAAAATATGGATAAATCCTGATGGAACAGTTGCTAAAGCACAGCTCCTTGAAACAACAGGAAATCCTGAGATAGATAGAAAGGTAAAAGAGTATATTCTAAGATGGAAGTTCAGTAAAATATCCACAAATCAACAGCAGTGGGCTATAACAACAATCAAGTTTAAAACAAAATGAAAATATTCAGGCTTTTCTTTGAGTCTCTACTTGCAGTAAAAGCTTATAAGCTAAGAACATTTTTTTCTGTGATAGGTATAGCTTTAGGTATTGCATCTCTCTCTATAATAGTAGCTTCAGTAGAAGGAGCTTTTCACAGAGCTTATCAGATAATAGATGTTTTCGGACCAGAAAGTATAATCATTTTTGGTGGAAAAGAGGAGAATAAAGGGGTAAGAGTAAGAGTTAAAACGTTGACAATTTATGATCTTCAGGCGTTAAAAAAAGCTTTTCCTGAGATAAAACTTATAATGCCTGTTTTATTTATAGACGACATGCCTGTCCGCTATAAAAAAAATGCTACAAAAACAACAGGTTATGGAGTTTCTACAGAGTTTGAAGAAGCCTGGTCTTGGTATCTAAAAGAAGGAAGATTTTTTACTGAGGAAGAACAAAAGGAAAAGAAGTATGTATGTGTTATAGGAACATATGTAGAAAAAGAGCTTTTTGAAAAGGAAAATCCTGTAGGAAAGGTTATTTTTATAAACAAAATTCCCTGCAAGGTTTTAGGAGTTTTAGAGGAGAGAGGGACTACTCCAACAGGAAGAAACTTAGACAATAGAGTTTTAATGCCCTATACAACTGTAATGTACAAGATAAACCATGATCCTATCTATATAAATGCAATAAGGATAAAGTTTTATAAAGGAGTAGATGTAAATACCCTTGTAGAAGAGATAAGACAGTTTTTAAGAGAAAGACATCATCTAAAAGAAGATGAAGAAGATGACTTTTTTATCCTCTCTCCAAAGGAGATTATAAGATTTTTAGTTACATTGACAGGTAGTTTAGTTTTATTCTTAGGACTTTCTTCTGCTATATCTTTAACTGTTGGGGGATTTGTTTTAGCAAATCTATTTTTACTTTCTGTAAATGAGAGAAAGCAGGAAATAGGAATAAGAAGGGCTCTTGGAGCTAAAAAGAGAGATATTCTTGCCCAATTTTTATATGAAGCAGTTATAATAACAACTATTGGAGCTGTTTTAGGTTTTATCCTTGGATTAGTAGGTTCAAAGCTTCTTACAAGCATAGCTCAGTTTCCTGTTTATTTCTCATATAAAGCTTTTGTTATATCTCTAATAGTTTCTGTTTTTGTTGGTATTGTTTCTGTTTTAAATCCTGCCCTTAAAGCTTCAAATCTAAACCCCATAGAAGCTATCAGGAGCTAGAGTTGAGAAAAATAAAAGAAAACCTGAAAGTTATCGTTAGATTAATGAGGGAGTATAAACTTCGTTCAGCTCTTTCTATTCTTGGTATTGCTTTTGGAACATTTGCATTAATCGTTATGATATCCATCTCCCTCTCTATGAGGGAAAAAAGCAGATTAGAAGCTGAAAAACTTGGTAAAAATGTGATTGTGATAAAAGCAGGATTAGTTAGGGTTTTTAGAAAAAGACAGAGGACCATATCTTCAGCAACAACCTTAAAAATAAGAGATGCGAAGCTTATAAAACAGCAAATACCTCACGTTTTAAAAGCTGTTCCTGCATTTACAATAACATATCCTGTTAGGAATAGAGGCATAACAGTAAGAACAACAATAATAGGAACAACTGTAGAATATCCAGAAGTAAGAAGTATTCATGTGGAAAAAGGAAGATTTTTTACAGAAAGAGAGGAAAAAAGTGCAGAAAAAGTTGTTGTATTAGGAGCAAAAATCCCAGAAAAGCTTTTTAAAGGAGAAGATCCCATCGGTAAGTTTTTTCTTGTTTTTAGAGTTCCTGTGAAGGTAATAGGCATAATGGAAGAGAAAGGGGTTGATATATCAGGAACAGATCAAGATATGCTTATTTATACTCCCTTAAAAACAGCTATGAGAAGATTAGCAAATGTTGATTATATAAATACAATCTTTGTTCAGGTAGATGAAAAGGAAAATATACCTTTTGTTAAAAGACAGATAAGGTTTCTCCTTAGAAAACTTCATAAGCTTAGACCTGAGGATAAAGATGATTTTACAATTCTAACTCCAGATGATCTTTTAAGGATGCAGATACAAGCAGTAAGGATCTTTACAATACTTGGAGTTGTAACAGCTTTAATATCTTTTCTTATTGGGGGGATAGGTATCCTATCTATAATGATACTTATTGTTAATGAGCGTATAACAGAGATAGGGATAAGAAGAGCTGTTGGAGCTAAAAAAAGTGATATTCTTCTTCAGTTTATCCTTGAGGCTGGGGTTATATCTATTGTAGGGGGTATAGTAGGTTTTATCCTTGGAATAACTTTGATCTCAGTAATATACACACTCTCAGGTTTACCAAAGGTATACCCTTCTGAGTACATACTACTATCTATAATAGTTTCTATTGTTACAGGTTTTGTTGCAGGGATATATCCTGCATTTAGAGCATCTAATATAAAACCAATAGAAGCATTAAGGAGCACCTAATCTATAAAAAGTCTTATTCCAGCTATTCCAAAAACACCTGTTTCTAATACTTTTTTGATATTTTTTTCTTCAATGCCCCCTAAAGCATAAACAGGAATACTAACCTTATCTACAACCTCTTTTAGTTTTTCTATCCCAACAGGATTTCCTTTTCCAGGGGAAAAAAAGATAGGAGAAAAAGTAATATAATCAGCTCCTTCTTCCTGTGCCTTTAAAGCCCCTTCTAAAGAATGACAGGATTTACCCACTATAAGGTCAGGAAATTTATGTTTTACAACCTCAACAGGAATAGATTTTTCAGGAAGATGAACCCCGTTAGCTCCTGATGCTACTGCTATATCTACCCTATCATTTATCAAGAATATAGCATCATAACCCTGTAACAGATTAAACATCTTCTCTGCAAGAAAGAATAGTTCATCTGAAGGGAGATCTTTTTCCCTTAGTTGAAACATACGAATACCTTTATCAAGCATTCGTTTTATCTGATCTTCAAAGGGTCTTACAAACTGTTTTCTATCTGTTATAGCATAAAACTTTTTTAAAGGCATTACTCCCCTTTATCTAGATAAACAAATATCCCAAATGCTATAAATGCAAAAAGAACCATAGCTATTATCACTATAGGGAACCATGTTGCTGGATCCATCATCTACCTCCTTATTTTTTTTGTTTATATTTTACATCTTTTACATCTTAATTCAAATTTTGCTTATTTATCAGAACTTTACTTACAGTTACACAAAAGTGTAAAAAATTTTTACAAATTTTATCAATGATAGTGACATGAATTGTCTATAAATTGTCAAAAGTCTTTACAAAAGCTTTATTTTTTAAGGAGAGTTTTTGGCATGAAAATTTCAATATAAATAACAGAACAAAAATTAAAGAGAAATTCCCAGGGGAGAGTGAATTATGAAAACAAAAAAATTAATTTGGGGTTTAGCGGGACCGGCACTACTCATGGCTTCACTTTTTAGCAGTTGTGGAGGTGGAGGGGGTTCTGCTTCTTCTTTTTCACCATCTAATATAACGACACAGGAAGAAGCTACAGAAACTTCAGAAAGTTTATCTTTAGTTAAAGAGATTGTTGGTATTAGTAAAAAAAGTGTTAATACAACCTCTTTAAAAGAGAGTGAAGGATTACTAAAAGCTGTATTAAAAAGTATAGAAGATAAAAACGTTAATAGTCTTTCTAAAGAAAATATAATTAACTGTGATGAAGAAGGTTCAGTTTCTTTTGAAAGAGTTTCTGATAATTCTGGCTATATAGTATTTCACAGTTGTAAACAAAATACCTGCGAAACTCTAAATGGAAGATTAGAGTTTCACTATAAAGATACAGATAATAATGATATACCTGAAGAAATATCTATAACATTTAAAAAAGGATTTACCTATAAAAATAGCTGTGAAAACGAAGGATTAGATATCAAAGGGGATTTTGATATTTCAATAAGGGGAAAACTTCCAAATAGAGATATATATACATCAGGGGGAAGGTTAAAAGCAGAGTTAGTATTAGATGGGGGAGATATTTATGCTAACGACGCCGGGAGGCAGTCGTTAGCACACTTTTATAATTTAAAATTTTATGGAAATGAAGTAGATCCAGTTAATGCAGATATAGAATATGCTATAGATGGAGGTATTTTTTACAAGCCACCCTGTTCAGAAGATATTATTAATGCAGTCTTTGAAACAATTAAAGTCTTCAAAGAATACAACGATGCAGAATGTCCATATGAAGGAAAATTAAGTGTAAATGAAGGTCAGGTACTTATAGAGGCATATGACCCTGATAATAATCCTACAATTAACAATAAAATTCGCATAACATTTGGTGGAGAGATTGTATTTGATAATGATTGTACTCAGTTAGAAAGCTTAGGCGTGTGCCCTTAAGCAGTGCACCTCAATCCCTCCCTCCTTTGTTTCATTGCACTAAACCTCAACGTCCCTGGTGGGCTTTGCCCACCCTTTTTTATTTTTACTTATATTATTTTAATAGAAAAAGATTTGAAAAAAATTATTTATTGCTTATAATAATACATCTCTATAGAATAAGTTGGATGGGTGGCCGAGCCTGGTCGAAGGCGCAGCACTGGAAATGCTGTGTACCGGTTACCCCGGTACCGCGGGTTCGAATCCCGCCCCATCCGCCAGAGTGTTTAGAAATTAAAATTCCGGGTCCCTCCGGGTAGGGACTGGTGAACCCCGCCAGGCCCGGAAGGGAGCAACGGTAAGCCAGCGCCCTACGCCGGATGGGGGTGCCCGGAATATATATAGAAAAGCCTCCTGAAGAGATCTCATCTCAAAATCAAGAAAAGTTATCAAATGGAAATTTTCAAAATAGATACTTTAAATAGCAAATATTCTTTCAGCATCTAAATCTAAAGCTGTATTTTATAGAAAATAAGTACCAAGACATTGTTCCTAAAACTGGAAGTAGATTTTCTGCCATATAGTATTAGCAAGAGATACTGACAAACTTAGGATCTGAGAGATTCATTTTAAATGAAAAGAATTTAAATAAAATAGGAGGCTTAGAGCCTCCTTTGAATTATTCTTTATCTGTATTGATATCAACGTTTAAGAAATCTGGATTTTGTGATACTGCTTCTTGAACACCCTGAGAAATTCTATAAGCACAGAAAGATGGACCACACATAGAACAGAATTTAGCTGATTTATATCCTTCTTGAGGAAGGGTTTCATCATGATATCTTCTTGCTGTTTCAGGATCTATTGCAAGCTCAAACTGTTTCTCCCAATCAAACTCATACCTTGCTTTAGACATAGCATCGTCCCATTCTTTTGCTCCTGGTCTGTGTCTTGCAAGGTCTGCTGCGTGAGCTGCTATCTTATATGCGATAAGTCCCTGTTTAACATCTTCAACATTTGGAAGACCAAGGTGTTCTTTAGGAGTAACATAACAGAGCATAGAAGCTCCATACCATCCTGCCATTGCAGCACCAATAGCAGAAGCTATATGGTCATATCCTGGAGCAATATCTGTTACTAATGGTCCTAAAACATAGAATGGTGCTTCATGACAAAGTTCCATCTCTTTTTTAATATTCATCTCTATCTGATCCATTGGAACGTGCCCTGGTCCTTCTATCATCACCTGAACACCATGCTCCCAAGCTTTTTTAGTTAATTCTCCTAAAACTTTAAGCTCTGCAAACTGAGCCTCATCTGAAGCATCGTTTATACATCCTGGTCTAAGACCATCTCCAAGGGAAAATGATACATCATACTTTTTGAATATCTCACAGATCTTATCAAAGTTTGTGTAAAGGGGATTTTGCTTTCCATGAATTGTCATCCATTCAGCCATTATAGAACCACCACGGGAAACTATTCCCATAAGTCTGTGGTTTACAAGAGGTAGAAACTCTCTTAAAACACCTGCGTGTATGGTCATATAGTCAACACCTTGCTGAGCCTGGTGCTCAATCATATCAAGAATATCTTGCTCAGTTAGTTTTTCGATGGAACGAACTTCCTGAAGAGCTTGATATATAGGAACTGTTCCAATTGGAACAGGAGAGTGCTCTACAATTGCTTCTCTTATTTCATCTATATTTCCACCGGTAGACAGATCCATAACAGTATCAGCACCATACTTTAATGCTACTCTAAGCTTTTCAAGCTCAGTTTCTACATCAGAAGTAACAGCTGAGTTTCCAATGTTAGCGTTAACCTTACACTTTGCTGCTACACCTATAGCCATTGGTTCTAGTCTATAGTGATTTATGTTTGCAGGAATAATCATTCTTCCTCTTGCAACTTCATCCCTTATTAACTCCACAGGGAGATTTTCTCTTTTAGCAACAAACTCCATCTCAGGAGTTATAACTCCTTCTCTTGCATAATCCATCTGTGTTTTTCCATATGTTGTGCTTCTTGGTACAGCATACTTACTCATATTTAAGACCTCCATAATTTGTCTTTATATAAAAAAAGCCACCTTTCTGCGGTTTAGATAGAAAGGTGGCTTGTATTTCAAAGCCCGCTTCCCTACGTCGGTGTTAACCGCATCAGGTTCAAAGGGTAATTTCTCAAGCCCTGAATTTTAGGGCTACCCCCGCGGGAGATACATATTCAGTTTTATAATATAATCTTTAAACCTGTTCTTCAAATTTTAATATACTTTGCACCCTCTGGAGATAATATGCTCTGTATCACATTTATCTGAATTTTGAACTGTTCACCCCATATTTTTTCCTCTAAAGATTTCATCTCTAAAAAAAGCTTCTTATTATTTGTATATTTTGGACGTTTTAATGTTATATGAGGGATAAAAGGTTTGGTATCTTTTTCATATCCTATTAAGGAAAGTCTATCCTGTATTAAGTTATTGAACTCTTCCAATCTTCCGTCTGGGTTCTCAACTTTTAAAAAGAAAACTCTAGGATTTCTCATATTTGGGAATACTCCAAATCCTTTAAAAATAAGATGTATACTCTCTTCCTTATCAAGAATTGAAGATAAGCTCTCTTTTATAAGATATATTTGTTCATCTTCTAAATTTCCAATAAACTTATAGGTTATATGTAAATTCTCGAAAGGCGTCCATTTTCCCTTCAAAGAACCACCAAAAGTTTTCTTTATAATATGATAGTTAGACTTTAAGGTTTTATCTGTTATAAAACTACCTATAAAAATCCTTTTCATATTGCACTCTAAATGTTTTTTAAACATTTTATAAGAATAAAAATATTTTGCAAACTATAAAAGATGAAAAGATATAAAGCTGAAGAAGTAAATCTGATCCAATTTGATAAAAAAAAGAATTTATGGATACCTCAACCTACAAGATTTTGGATATTAAACAAAGATCTACATAAAAAAATATCAAGGTTAGAGGAAAAAGGTTTAATAAAAAAGTGGGAAAATAAAATATCTAAAGACAATGAATTATTCAAATTTTTTATTAATCTTCATAAGTTGGAAGTAAAAAAAAGAAAAAGATTATTGGAAGAAAAGTATCGAAATCTCAAAGAAGAAAAAGCTTTTAAAATACTGTTAGATGATAATCTAGGTATTGGAAGTATAAGAGATTTTGATAAAAAACCTTTTAAAGTTAAATGTCTTCATTTATGGACTGCTTATCATCTAGGAGATAAGGATTTTGAAAATCCTATTGGAGAATTTGTAATGAAAGAGATTGGGCAGTGATTATTGCCCAAATGTATCTGTATCAAAATCTACATTTCTGTAAGTCCAGTGGTGAGCTCCATTATCATAAACAGGTATCATTTTGGTTTTTCCATTTCTATTATCATATGCAGCAAATTCTACATCTCTCTTAGGTGCACCTACTGTTAACATTACTGAATATAGGGGTATTACATTTTTAAGAATTGTTGGATTTACTCTTCTAGCTTCAAATGCTATAGAAGCACCTGTTATAAATCTAACTGAGTTTTTGCCAATTTTTCCAAGGTATACATTATCAACAACTCTACCTTTTGAATCCCAAACTCTAGCGTAGATGTCAGCATCCCAGCAAGAGTTATTTGATACAACGATGTA
>JALVKE010000185.1 GCA_027028005.1 Persephonella sp.
AAAGTATAAAACCTTTAGTTAAAGAAAAAACCCTTGTCCTCATTGCTCAAAATGGTTATGGAAACTATGAAACAGCAGTAGAAGAACTAAGAGAAAAACATGTTTTACTTGGAAGAGTTATATTTGGCTCACAGGTTATAAAGCCGGGACATGTAAAGATAACTGTAAACGCTGATGATGTTAGAATAGGAGACCCTTCAGGAATTATCCCTGAAGAAGATATAATTAAAGTTGTTTGTGCTATAAAACATTCAGGTATACCTGCTTCTTATGATCCTAATGTTTATAAAGTTTTATGGGATAAAATCCTTTATAACTGTGCTCTAAATCCTCTTGGAGCAATCCTTGAGTGCAGTTATGGAACATTAGCTGAAAATGAAGAAACTAGAAATATAATGAACAGCATTATTGATGAGATTTTTTTAGTTGCAAAAGAAAAAGGAATAGAGCTGAATTGGAAATCTTCTAAGGAGTATAAAAAATATTTTTATGAGAAATTGATCCCCCCAACAAGAGAACATTTTCCATCTATGTATCATGATATAAAATCAGGGAAGAAGACGGAGATAGATGCTTTAAATGGTGCTATTGTTAAACTAGCAAAAGAGATAGGTTTAAATGTTCCTGTAAATGAAACAGTAACAAATCTTGTAAAATCTAAAGAGAAAATATAAAAAGTATAAAAATTATATTTAAATTGTTTTTTCTTTCATAATGTATTAATATTTTTTTATTACTTAAAGTATAAAAGGTTAGGGGGAGGTTATGTGTTCTATATCTATACGCAAAATTTTCAAAAATATATTTTTATATTTAATATTACTAATCTCTGTCTCTAAGGTTTTAGCTGAAGAACAATGTAATCCTGTAGTATTATCTTCTTTTGATATACACGATAGTCCTTTAGATGCAAAGTTAGTAGGTAATAATAAAATTCTAGCGCTTGGAAAATATAAACTTTCCTATATAGATATCTCAGATATAAAAAATCCTATTGAAATATCTAAAGAAGAAAGAAAATTATTTAATTTTGGTTCCATCTATGTTAAGAATAATCTTGTAATATTAGGAAGTTCCCTAGGTCTATCTATATTTGATGCCTTTAATCTTTCAGATTTTACTCCTATAGGAAATGTTTCAAATATAAGTGTTTATGATATTGCTGTAAGAGACAACCTTATTTTTGCTGCAGGAGGGTGTGAAGGATTAAGAGTGATAGATTTCACAGATGCTAGAAATCCAAAGATTGTAGGAAGTTTTTCGGATCTCGGAGGATTAAAGGTAAGAATCTATAAAAACTACATTCTTATTCCTGCTACTAATGTTGGAATTAAAATAGGAGATATTTCGGATCCTAAAAACATACCTGTTATAAACATTATAAAAGATGAGGAATTTGCTACGGCAATTGCTATAAAAGATGATATTCTTTTTGTAGGAGACAGTATTCATCTTAATATTTATTCGATAAAAGATATAAAACAACCTAAGAAGCTAAAAACTGTTGATATCGAGGATATTTCTAATCTAGAAATATCCAATAATCTGCTATATATTTCTGTTAAAAACAAGGGTATTTATGTATACGACATTTCAGACCCTAAAGATCCAAAATTTTTAAAAGAAATACCTGTAGGAAATTCATACAAAGTTTCTATAAAAGATAATCTACTTTTAAACTGTAATAAAACAAGCATAGACATTGTAGATATATCTAAGCTAAATAAATGCTATAACAAACCATTACCTCAGATAAATATTTATAAAAATAATGTTAATATATCTATAAAAGACACATATCCTATCTTTGTTATAAATAACAATGATCTTTATATTAAAACCTCTGGTGAAAACATAAAACTAGCAACATTAACCAATATACAAAACTTTAAGCTGCTCCTTAATGATGAAACTATTTCTTTAAATAAGGAAGTAACATCTATTAAAAATGGTAAAAATACTCTTACTATAAAAGATACAGAAAGCGGTATATCAGCTTCTATAAAGCTTTTCGCTACATTTATTGATACAGATAACGACGGTATATATGACATTGACGAAATTAAATATAGACTAAATCCATACTCTAAAGACAGTGATAACGACAGCATACTAGATGGAGAGGAATTTAATCATGGAAGAGACTTAGATAACGATGGGATTATTGATGCTCTAGATCCAGATGCAGATGGGGACAAAATAGATGATAAAACAGAGATTAATTATGGTTTAAATCCTTTTGATAAAACAGACGCAGAGAAAGATTTTGATAACGATGGTTTTTCAAATATAGAAGAAATTTCTCAAGGTAAAGACCCAAGAGATCCTTCTTCTTATCCTGTGATTATTAACGTAAATATATCTCCTAAGGTTATTAATTTTGGAAATATAACTGTTAATGAAGAAAAAGAAAAAAAGATAATTATTACAAATAACAGTAACATACCTATTAATATATCTGTTAATGTAGCAGATAACAAAAATATTTCTGTTGAAAATCCATGTGAAAATATTGATAAAGGAAAAAGCTGCAAGATTATAGTAAAAATACTTCCAACAGAAATAGGAGAAATAAACACATCTCTTACTATAAACACTCCTAAAGGAACAGTTGTTATTCCAATAACAGCATTTGTTCAAGCGATAAAAACAGCTGTAGAAATCATTTATCAAGATGATTACTTTACTAAAATAAAGATAAAAAATGTTTCAGGGACTTCTGTTGTTAAGCTAGTAGATCAAGATGAAAAACCTGTTTTAAGAAGAGTTGTAAAGAGAAAGATTGTATCTATTCCAAAATTCATTATTCCTTCTAACAAAACATATACTCTTTATGTAAAAGGAAACTCCAATATTTATGAGTGGTCAGAACCTATTTATATAAATGGATCTTATTTTACAAGTGACAACATAAAGATTGAAAAAAATAAAGCTCTTATAAACACATCTAACGGAACCATTGAGATTTATACAGATGGAAATTTTACAAAAGTAGTAGATCTAAACACTATAGAAAAACAGGAAGCTAAAAAAGTATTTTACGGTAAATATGGTTTAATTGTTGAAGGTGGAAACTCTTTAGAGATTAAAGATATAGAAAATCCTGAAATCACTGCCATAGATCCAATTTCATCTGAAAATTTAGTAATTAAAAGTAAAAAAATTTCGTTGGAAAATGTAGATTTTGACGGACTATCTAACCACAGATATTTACTTATTCTATCTATTAAAGGAAGTATGGAAACTATTGTAGATAGTGATAACGACGGATTACCTGATGACGTTGATACAGATGATGACAATGATGGTATTCCTGATAATGAAGAAGGAAATGCAGATATAGATAATGACGGTATACCAAACTTTCTTGATCTAGACTCTGACGGAGACGGCATATTAGATAATATTGAGGAAAAAGATACAAGGTATAAGAAAAATGAAATAGGGATAAAATTTGATAACAGAGTAATAAATAAATTTCCAGTAAAACTCCCTGAAAGTGTAAAAGGTAAAGAGATTAAAATCGTTGTAGATGATAAAAAAGCTGTAATAAAACCTTATGGAAAATCTCCAATTGTTGATGAAAAAGAAATTGGCGAAATAAAAGAGTTTGAGTTTCCATACGGGCTTATATCAATAAAAATTGGAAATCTTGAAAAAGGAGAAAAAGTTAACGTAATAGTTAAACTTCCTGATGTTATTCCTGAAAATGCTGTATTTGTTAAGTATCCAGAAGGTAAAAAGCCTTATGTATATCACGGAGAAATACAGTCTAGCTATGATGGTACAAATTGGGAAAACGGACTTATAGCAGGAAACAGCTATATAAGATTTTCTATTAAAGACGGTGGAGAATTAGATGAAGATGGAAAAGAAAACGGAGAAATTATAGACCCTGCAGGTATTGGTTTACCAACAGATGAGTCTAATAATGGAAATGGAGAAGATAACGATTTTAATCCTCATTTTCCTGATAATGACAATTTAAATAATAATACAGATAACCATGACAACACATCTAGTAGTTCCGGTGGTGGTGGTTGCTCACTATCTCACAGTAACAATATCTCTATGTGGCTTATACTTTTACTTCCTACAGTGCTGTTTATAAGAAAATCTATTATGAGAAGGGAAAAAGCTTAAACCTTTTACACTGCCCTGCATTTAAACGCAGGGCAGAATATATTATATGATCTCTTAAAATTTGTTTGAAGGTTAGTAGGAAAACTTAATTAGACTTATCAAGTAAACATTCTCAGGCAATATCTTTTACATTTTGTAAAATAAGTATCTCGTAAATTATTAAACGAGGAATTTTATATATGAACTATGTTATTTTTAACAGTCAGAAGGTTTATCCAACAAAGATTGTATGCGTAGGTAGAAACTATGTTGAGCATATAAGAGAGTTAAACAATGAAATCCCTGAAGATATTGTTCTTTTTATAAAACCAAACTCTTCAATCTCCTTAGAAATATATAAACCTAAAAAAACTTTCAGATATGAAGGAGAGATATCCTTTATTATCAAAGAGGGAAAAATAGCAGGGGTTGGGTTTGGAATTGATTTAACCCTTGTTGAAGAACAGGAAAAAGCAAAGAAAAAAGGGCTTCCTTGGGAAAAAGCTAAAGCATTTGATAAATCCGCTGTTTTTTCTGAATTTATCCCTATAGAAGATGCAACAGAACTATCAATGGAACTTTATATAAACAATTCTCTCAGACAAAAAGGAGATACATCCTTAATGATATTTAAACCTGAGGAGATACTAAAGAATGCGCAGAAATATTTCTCTTTAGAAGACTATGACATTATAATGACAGGAACGCCTAAAGGAGTTGGCTCTTTTGATATAGATGACAAGGTTTTAGGAAAGATTTTATATAAAGATAAGCTACTGATAAAGAAAGAATGGACTGTTTTAGGCTAGGATAGCCCTAAGTAAGATAGTTGCATAAGACCCAGAAGGAAGAAAAAAGCTTAAAACTATATCTTTATCTTTCTTTTTTATTGTTAAATTTTCAGGAATAACAATAGCTTTTCTTTTCCCATCTGTTAAAACCTTTATCCCTATAATCTCCTTTTCAAAAAACTCCTCTTTTACACCTGCATCTTTTAGAACCTGCTGCATTATCTCTTTTAGAAGTTTATCTTTAACCTTAAACTCTTTTCCTGTATAGGGAATTTCTAAATTTTTTAGATAATCAAAGTCATAAACCTTTGTATAGAAGGCTAGTTTCCAGTTGTTTATAAAATCAACAATCTTATGGGGATACTTCTTTTTTATATATAGGTATAGATATCTGTTCCATAGATAACTTTGAAAAGAAAAGTTAAACATGAGACGAATATTTTTTGGAAGAATTCTGAAAGCTTTTTCCGGTTTTAAACCTCTTTTTAACCCTAAGATAAAATCCCTTTCATAAATTTCCAGCTTACCTTTAAGAACTTTATATATTTCTTCCCAATTTTTTAAAGGTCCTTTATATCCTTTCATTTTTAAATATATCTCAACAGCTTTCCAGTAATCTCCTTTTAAGAGATATGGAAGTAAAAACTGTCTAAAACCTTTTAATGTCCCAAATCTCTGTTCTCCAAAGTAGTTTGCAAAACCATACTCTTTAATAAACTCTGTGTTTTGAAATATTACCTTTCTCTGATTTTTTGAAAGATCTTTAAGGGTAACTGTGAAGAAATTTCCCTCTAACTCTCCAACTTCAAGTTTCTTCTTGTAACTGCCAACTCTTTCTATACAAAAACCCGTTTCTTTATGGTAGTTAACATTTTCTGTTTCTAACCATCTTCCTCTTTTTTGTATAAAACATACTTTTTCAGGAAAATCTCCTTTTGGAAGAGTTATATACTGAGAGGTTATACCATACTTGTCTTTTAGCCCTGCAAAGCCAATATCAGCAGGATGTATTTTAAAAAAACGAGATAAAATTCTTACAGCTTCAAGGGTTGAAACATTTGATTTTTTTAAAATATAAAGGGGAAAATCCCCCTCTTTTATTAAAGGTATTTTTTCTTCAACAATAAAATCAGAAATATTTTTCTTAAAATGATTGTACAGTTTTATTTTATTGGAAGGCCTTGTTCCTTCCATGCTTTTATTCCACCTTTTATGTTGTAAACATTAAATCCTAAAGAAGAGAGTATTCTTGAAGCTGCTACACTTCTGTTTCCACTTCTGCAGTAAATAAATATTTTCTTATCTTTATACTTTTTTAGTTTATCAATACTATCTGCCAGCTTGTCTAAAGGTATAAGTATAGAGTTTGGAATTTTTCCATCTGTTTTAACTTCTTTGGGAGTTCTAACATCTAAAAGGACAATATTCTTTCTATCCTTTTTCAACTGCTGGTAAGCCTCTTTTGGTTCTAACTGCTCAAAGTTAGCTAGTATGTATCCTTTTTGATATAAAAAGTAAAAGGCAGCAACTGCAACTAAAATAACAGTAACAATATTAGAAATAGAAAATATATCTTTCATATTAATCATCCCAGTTTGGAGCTTTTATCATCTCTACATCTATATCAGCTTTTGTTCCAGTATGCCATGGAGCTTTTCCATAAACCATAACATTCTCAGCTTCCACATCTTCAAACCAAGCTCCTTGAAGTTTTGCCTTTCTTATATCTGAATTACTGAATTTTGTTTTTATAAAACTTGCCTTTTGAAAGTCTACGCCTCTTAAGTTTGAGAAAGATAGATCTGCTCTATCCATCTTTGCTTTAAATAGTTTAGATGTTTCTAATCTTGTTTCTCTCATATCTGCATTTGTAAAGTTTGCATCTGTAGCATCACAAACAGTCATCATTGTTCTATACATATTTGCATTTTCAAAGTTTGCTCTTCTTAAGTTTACTCTTTGAAGTATAGCCCTTGAAAGATTTGCATTTTTAAAGTTAGAACCTGAAAAATCTGCATCAGCTATAAAAGCTCCTTCTAAATTTGCTCCTTCAAAGTTAGCATTTCTAACCTCGGCTCCTGTAAATGTTGCTCCAGATAGATCCTGCCCTGAAAAATCAATACCATCTAATTCTGCAAAAGAAAAATCCATATCTTTTAAAGATTTCCCTTCTTTTATCATCTTTTCAACTTCTTCTTTTGTTAAATATTCCATATTAGCCTCCAAATATTTTGTTACTTTTAGGCAAAAATATAAAAATTTAAACAGATTTGGTATGAGATATATTATACGTTTACTGTATTTCTGTAGTTAATTTGTAGACAAAATTTATTTCAGCTTTTTCAGGTTCAGATGTTCTACTATTTTTTGACACAACTTTAAAAGAGTATATTTCTACTTTTTCGTCAGCTGTGTCTTCTGCAATTTCTTTTGCAAGAAGAATTACATCTACTTTATATCCATCTAAATTACTGTACTCAGGGGGAAGTACAACTTTTGAAGCTTTCTGAGATTGATTAGTATTCCCAGGACAAGTTAGATCATTATCTAAATCAATACATTTACATTTTACAGAACCATCAGGTGTCGAACATTCTAATGTATCAGCTAATAAACTAGAAATGACGTATTCGGAAGCTCCTTTTGCTGCTTCTAAAGCTGTGGAATACCTTTTAGATATTCCTGAAGTACTACTTTCAGATATTAGCATGTACAATAATGCGCCAATAAATGTTAAAGCAACTAGTCCAAGAATTAACGTAGTTATTAAAGCAATTCCTTTTTCACTATTATTCTTAATCATTCTATGCACCTATAAATTAAGAGGTCTAACAGTTATTTTTATTACTTTCCATTTATAATGTTTAAATTCAGGAGGGAGTTTTAGTTTTACATTATCCTGTGTTTCAACGTATCCTGAAGGGGCATTAAAAGTAAATGCAGGATCTTTTTTTCCTTCTTGCAAAAGAATATAAACAGATATCAATTTAATTTGCTTTCTAACTTCTTGAGATGTAATTTTGCCATCTCCGTTTAAATCTACAAAATCATTATTTTTTGTTATATCTAATTGAAAGTTATTATCAAGTATAATAGGAGATGAACCAGGTTTATCTATTCTCCCATCTTGATCTGTATCTAGCCAATACTGTATTTTCATATCTGCAACACAATCTAATATAGGTTTTCCCTCTCTTAAAAGATTTCTTGTGTTTGGATTACAATCTTTTAACGGATTACTTAAAGAAAAAGTATATCTAACAGCATGACAGATCTGATATCTACAGTCAAAAGTACCTGTTCTATTAACATACTCTCTATCAATAGGAAATCCTAAAAAAACGCCTTTATTTGGACATGTATCTGTTAACCTAAGGTCCGTGGATGTGGAAGCTATTTTTTTTCTATCATCTAGGATAACTATAGACTGATTATTTTTATCTAATCTATTATCTACAACAATACTGTCATTTAGAATATCTGTTTTATCTGAGCATTTAAATAGTATCCACCCGTATGTTTTTTTATTTGTATTATTTAATGTAGCTCTTATTACAAGTTTTTTGCTTTTAATATAATCAGTGTAATTACCAGATGTACTTTCATGCCATTCAATTGGTAGGTAAGGTTCATCTATTCCTATTCCATAACCTGCATGCTCTAAATCTAATCTAATTAATTCTGTTCCCACTAACTTTTCCATCTCTGTCTCAACAGAAATTGTTTCCTGTTTAAAGCCCTTTAATAAATTTGTATAGGTAAAATAAGCACCACTTAAAACTAGTAGAACAATAAACATAGTTATAATAAGTTCTACTAAAGATAATCCTTTTTCTCCTTTCATATTCATTTGCTCACTAATGTTTTTGCCTTGTATATCTCTTTTTTATCTTTATCACACACTTTTACAGTTACCTCATAAACATAGCCCTTTTCCTGAACTTTTCCAACAACATAATATTTATAATTTATATTTCTTATTCTTCTTATCACGGCATCATTATCATCAGCATTTTCACAATTTTCATGTTTAAAAATATTTGTTTTATTTAAACTTTCTCTAAAGAGATTTAATTTTTCCCTTGCTATGTTAACGGCTTCATTTCTTATCTGATTTCTTAAAGAAATTTTATAGGCAATAATAACAGAACCTAATAAACCTATTAGTATTAAAGATAGGATAACAATAGATACTAGAGCTTCAATAAGAGTAAAACCTTTCTTATCGTGCAATGCATTTTTCTCCATTGTATTTACCTAATCTAACTCTTACATCACTTATCGCAATACAGTCATATTGAGCATCTGCTTTTTCATAATCTTCAGCATAGATACTTGAACCATAAAATGTTCCTCTTTGATCAATATCTATCTTATTTGTGCTATTTCCTGTAAATTTAAAATTATTTTCTAAAGATATCGTGAAAACCTTTTTATTTTTTTCTTTATCATAAATTTCAACATTTTTTCCGTTTAATTTTATATAAAACTCCCTTTTTTCTGTAAACGCTTTCATTCTATATGTCTGAAGAACCCCATATATTTTTTTTGTATCACTTTCAACAGACATTCTTTTTTTCCATTTAGCATAGTATGGTATTGAAATAGATAAAATAATAGCTATAATAGCAATAACTACTATTGTTTCAATAAGTGTAATACCCCCCTGTTTTTTTATTTTTCTAACCATAAAAGAATCTCTCCCTTTTTACTTTTTATTTTTCCTGTTGTTATTAAAGGTGTTGGAGTTTCTGGTGGTGTACCAGTCATCCATCTTGTATGAACTTTTTTTATCTTTTTAGATAGAAAATTATTCACATCAATCTGTCTAATATCTCCTCCAGAAAGTTGAAGTAATAATCTACCTTCTATTCTTTTTAAAGGATATTGGGAACATTTATCTGATAAAGAACTACCTGTAGCACAGTTTAGTATCCATACTCTTGTTCTTCCTCCGTACCCACAAACATCTTCTGTTGGTTCTGTTGTTGTAAAAATTATAATGTTTTGTTTTGTATCTGTTGGATCTGTAATAAGTCTTTCTGGAAAGTAATATTCCTCTCCTTTATCTAATTCTATATACCATGATAAAGGTGGTTTTGCATTACAAGCATCAGATGGTCCCTTTGAAAATGTTTTGTAGATAGAGCATGTATTTGTTTGAGAGTTACAGTTTAGTCTTATTCCATACAATCTATTAGGCTTTTCAACATCTGCTTCATCTGTTTTATAAAACCATCTACCTGTTCCAAAGTACATATATATATGGTTGAAACATTTCATAAAACTTATTTTAGCTGTAATTGGATTATCAGTCTTATAAACAACTTTACTAAACCATAAATTAGGATCTTCATTTTTTGTATTTATCCATAAAACTCCTCCTTTCCACTCTTTTTTAACTTTCTGAGAGTAACCTAGAGCAATATAATCTGTTTTTCTGTCTCCATCATAATCTAACCCTTCTGTTAAAAGCTTACCCCCAAAAGCATTTTGAATATTTGTATCTATTTTTCTAATTAACTTACCTGTGTTAAGATCCAATATAAAAAGATAAAGATTTTGACTTGAGTCCCCTCTATAGTTAGTAGGACCAGAAACAAACATAACGTATGTACTATCATTTTTTCTAATAATGCCAGGACCTGAGAATGAAAATCCTAGATCTCTATCTGTAAACTCCCATAAAAACTTTGGATTCTCTGGGTCTGTTATATCTAATGCAAAGTATGACGACA
>JALVKE010000186.1 GCA_027028005.1 Persephonella sp.
CTGAAGATATTGTTCTTAAAAACTACGATATTGATTTAGTTCCATCAGATAGAATTATTCTTTATAAGTTTGGTTCCATTAGAAATGTAGACATAAATAAAGTTAGAGATGTTGTTATCTTAAAAGGAGCTATTAAATATCCTGGAGTTTACGCTTATAAAAAAGGATTAAAACTTTCAGACGTTCTTAATACTGACCAGCTTCTTGTGGATACAAATATATACTTTGGATTAATCAAAAGAGTCCAAAAACTTGGAGAACCTCCTAAGTATATAACTTTTTCTTTACAGGATATTATTAATGGAGTTTTTGACATAAACCTAAAGCCTTTAGATGAGATAACCTTCTACAAATTTGGATTTAAAGATATTGACTTTAATAAAGTTAAAGATGTTTTTGTTATAGAAGGGGAGATTAAATATCCTGGTGTTTACGCTTATAAGAAGAAAATAACATTAAATGATGTTATTAATCATGATTATATGCTTATTAATACAAACCTTTATTTTGCAGAAATAGAAAGGAGAAATCCTAAAACACTAGATATAGAAAAAATTATAAAGTTTGCTCCTATAGACGTTTTAACAGGTAAAGAAAAGATAGAAGTTAAACCTATGGATGTTGTTAGATTTTATCCAAAATACACTTATACTCCTATCAAAGTTTCAGGACAGGTTGAAAAATCTGCATATATACCTTACAAAGAAGGAATGAAACTTTCAGAAGCATTATCTCACGTCAAATTTAAAAAGGATATTAAAAAGCTGAAAGTTGAGATATACAGAGAACAAGGAAAGTTTAAAGGATATTCAGAAGAAGCTGAAACAGCTAAAGGAAAAGCAGAAACAGGTAAAGCTTTAGTAAGAAAAAATATTGCTTCTATATACCTTTATGATGTTCTTGTGAGAAAAAATCCAACTAAGGATATCCTTTTAAACCCTGGAGATAGAATTGTTATAAGAGAGATAGATCCAGAAGAAATTGTAGAAAAAGTATATGTAACTGGATATGTAAATAGACCTGGAGTATTCAAAATAACTGATAAAACAACTCTTTACGATGTATTAAAAGCAACAGGTGGATTTAGACCAAATGCTTTCCCTGAAGGAGTAATAATCCTAAGAAAATCTGTAGAAGAAATGCAGAGAGAAAAAATAGCACAGGCTATTTTAAGAATGAAACAGGAGCTTGAAAAAGAAGAAGCTGGAGTTATGCAGGCAGATTTAACAAAAGAGGAACTTAGAGCAAGACAGGCTGCTTTCGAAGCAAAAAGAAGGTTACTTGATGAGATGGAAAAATCACAAATTACAGGAAGAATTGCAGGAATAAAACTTCCTAGGGATTTAGAAAAACTAAAAGATTCTCCGTACAATATTCTCCTAGAAGATGGAGATAGAATATATATTCCTAAGAGACCTGTTAGCGTTCTAATATTTGGAGAGGTTTACAATCCTTCTGCCCTTGTATATATGGAAGGATGGACCGTCAAAGATTACATAGATTCTGCAGGTGGATTAACAAGAGATGCTGATGTAGAGAACATTTTTGTAATAAAGGCAGATGGTTCTGTTGTTTCTTCTGCAAATGTTAACAAAGACTATACATGGAAAGGTAGAAATTATCCTGTATGGGGAATGCCAAAAGAGTATAGCTCTAATATCCTTGACTATAAACTCCAGCCTGGAGATGCTGTAATAGTACCTACACAAATTCACGTTCCAACAATGTGGAGACCATTATTAAAAGATATTATCCAAATAATATATCAAGGTGCACTTACTATTTACACAATAACAAAACTATAAACTTGCTTAGCTCCCTTTGAGGGAGCTATTTTTATATTTGAGGTTTAGTGTTAGGTTAGGAGGGAATATAAAAATTATGAAAAAGTCTCGTTATATAGTTTTAGTTTTATTGATATTAGCTACTATTTCTTATGGGAAAGAACTTCCTCTTTATGCTTCTATTGTGAAAAACTATCCAGCTTCCATGGTCATACCTAAATGGAGTGGGAGAATTGGTATAAATTTTGGAAAAGTCAACGATACAATAGATGTATTTAATTTTAGAGAGTCAGAAATTGGTTCAAAAGGAGATACTCTAGGTATTGGAGATTACGATCATTATAGTGTATATACAAATCTAGGAATTTCCTTTGATTCAATGATATCAGGAACATATTTACACAGGTTTATAAAGTATGGTCACGGAACAGTTTCGATTCATTCTTATGATGTTTTTTTTAGAAAATCTTTTAATTCTGTTTTTTCTATAGATGTAGGATTTAAAGGAAACATAATGGATTCTAAAAAAATTACTAACGTTAATGATATTAATTTCTATATTAGAAAACACAATCCAAATGCTAGTATTGAGATAGATGAAGAAAATAATCTTATCTGGTTTGTGAAACAGGAAGAGGATGGAGAGAAAAGAGCAGCTGTTTATAAATCAGAAGATCCGTATATTAGCATATACAACTCCTATGACAACACAAAATATATAAGATTTTCTATAGGAAAAGCATACTATAACTTTTACCCAAATGTTTTTATTGAATACGGAAAAACAAAAATTCATGGAAAGATAGACACAAATCTAAAGTATTATGTTCCAGAAGGTTATGAAGATACGTTACCTTCTTTGCCTGTAAATCTAAATAGAGATGAACAATACGTTAAGATAGGCATAAATACATTTATAAGAACACCGTTTAATACTCTGACTTTCTTAGAGTATTATTACTTAACCTTAGATAGAGATAAAGGATTAGGCTATGAGCATTATAATCACGTATTTAGAGCAGAAATTAATTATTTTGCTACAAGACATTTTGTGTTTTTTATAGGAGGTATCTATTTACATAGACAGTTAAATGGTATTATTCCTTTCTTATATAACAAATATACTCAAACTACTTTTGACCATAAATACGGCTGGGCTGAAGCAGGTTTAATATTTTTATGGTGATACAATCATTTACAAACACAAACAAGGTGTTTATAATAATTTTAGTGAGGGGGAGTAATATCACTATTTTTAATAAAAAATTTAAAAGGAGGCATTCTATCATGAAAGCAAAGAAACTTTTAAAAACGGCATTATTAGCAGGTACATTTGCTTCTGCTTTAGCTATTTATAGCTGCGGAGGTGGTGGAGGTGGTGGTTCTAGTGAAGCAACTGCTGGCTCTAAAATCACAGGTAACGCAATAGACGGTTATTTATTTGCAAGTACTGTGTTTGTTGATTGTAATAACAATGGAAAGCTGGACTTAGATAAAGAAGAACCTTCAGGATTTACATTTGGAGACCCAACTGCAGAAAATGGATCACATATAATAGATTTAGATGGTAATGATCAAAGTGTTGAAAACTATGAAATTCCAGCACCTTCAAGAACATGTACAAATCATACAATCTATGTAACAGGTGGATATGATGAAGGAATACAAGTTGCTTTTGGGGGGGTTCTTATAGGCGAAGTTGGAAAATACAATAACAATATATCTCTTTTAACTTCAATCGTTAAAGCATCAAGTAATCCACAAGCTACTGAAAGCAAATTAAAGAGTTTATTAGGATTAAATGATATTGGTATAAATTATGTTGAAGAGGAAACAAATAATGAAACCCTTAGATTTGTTGTTCTAGCATCAACAACTCTACAATCAATTTATCAAACATTAGGTCAAATAAATACAGAAGTAGCAAGTGCTATATATAAAAATATAGGAAACAAAATTGCGGAAACAGATACAACAGTTGATAATATAACTCAAAAAATAATAGATGGTACAGTTAAGGGATTAGAAGAAGTAGATAATAAATACACGGAGTTTGATATAAATGATATAAATAATTTAAAAACTAGCCTACAAAATCTTATTGCTGATATTGATGATGAAATAAAAAATTCTAGTGCTACAAAATATGCAGATTTGGGTCCATTTAGTACAGAAACATCAATACTCTATAAAATGCATGAAACAGTTATAAATGCTCCTGCAGTTCTTGAAGAAAACAATGGAATAGCAGCAGGAAGAATAGATATAACTCAAATAACAGCTAAAGCTGATAATGATGATACAGACAATATAGCTAAAGATGGTTCATTTGATTTAAGTGTAGATTTTACAGACAGACCAGATAAAGATAATGATTTAATTATTGAACTTTCATTAGATACACATAATAAAAATATGCTAACAGCACGTGAATATCCTGTTAATGTAACAGTTGGTATTAAAGATGTTCCTCAAGCTGTTAGCAGAAGATCTGCTATTATTAGATTTAAAGGAATTAATTTAACTATAGATAACTCTGGAAATGTAAGCAGAATTGATACAAATAATATGAAAATTACTGTAGATGGAACAGATTCAAATGGCCATCCAATAGGAACACCAATAATTTTAACAGATATAGACAATGACTTAATAAAATCACCTACTCCAAACAAAATAGAAATAAATGTCGACAAACTTTTAAAAGATATATCAGATGCAGTTTCTGACACGCATCCACTAAAGCAAGTTCAACTTGATGGATATAGCTTTAGAGTTGGTGTAACTATACAAGGAATTCCTTCAAGACCTATAGAAGGAAATCTTTCTCTAAAATAATAAAAAGCCGCCATATGGCGGCTTTTTATAATCCCATCTTTCCTGGGTTTATAAGATTTTGGGGATCAAAAACATTTTTAATTCCTCTCATAATCTCTATTTCTTCTGGTCTAAACTGTTTTTTCATAAAAGGAGCTTTTGTTATACCAACTCCATGTTCTCCTGTTATAGATCCCCCATAACTAATAGCAAGGTCAAAAACCTCTTCAACAGCTTTTTCTACTCTCTTTAGTTCATCTGGATCTAGTCCACTTATCATAAAGTTTGCGTGAACATTACCATCACCTATGTGTCCAAAGTTAACCATTTTAAGATTATATTTTCTTCCTATCTCTCTTAATTTTGGCAGTGCTTCTGGAAGATAACTTCTTGGGAAAACAATATCCTCATTTATTTTTACTCTTCCAAGCTTTGATACAGCAGGAGATAAAGCTCTTCTTGCTTCCCAAAGTTTTTGAGCATCTTTTGCAGTTTTAGCTATCTCAACTCTTGCTCCGTTTTGTTCACATATCCTAGCAACTTCTTTAATCTCATCATCTAAAGCTTTTGGATGTCCATCTACCTCTATAAGGAGTAAAACTTCAGCATCTCTAGGAAGTCCAAAATGTCCAAAGTCTTCAACAGCATTTATTGCAAGCTTATCCATAAATTCAAGAGCTGAAGGTTGAATACCTGCCTTAAAAATATCCTTTACTGTTTTACCAACAGACGCTATATCCTGAAATATAGCCTTTACTGTTTTTGCTGCCTTTGGCTTAGGAATAAGTTTTAATGTTATCTCAGTAAAGAGTCCTAATGTCCCTTCACTTCCTATTAGAAGTTTTGTTATATCGTACCCCGCAACATCCTTTAGTGTTGGTCTCCCTGTGTGAATAAACTCCCCTGTATGGATTACTGTTTCAAGTTCCATTACATACTCTCTAGTTACTCCATACTTAACGCATCTTGGACCACCTGCGTTTTCTGCAACATTACCACCTAGAGTGCAAAACTTATAACTTGCTGGATCAGGTGGATAAAAAAGACCTTTCTTTTCAACTGCCTGCTGGAGTCTGTAAGTTATAACCCCTGGTTGAACTTTTGCAACTGCATTTTCTTCATCTATCTTAAGAATTCTGTCCATCTTTTCAAAAGAAACTACAACTCCCCCTTTTATAGGCAAGGAACCTCCTGTATATCCTGAACCTGCTCCTCTTGGAGTAACAGGGATACCTTCTTCATAACAGATTTTTACTAACTTCTGAACTTCTTCTTTTGTTTCTGGAATAACAACAAGGTCTGGAAGGACTTTTATCCTTGTGGCATCGTAAGAGTATAAAAGCCTATCCATCTCATCATCTAAAACTCTATGTTCTCCAAGAAGTTCTTTTAGTGCTTTTTTAACTCTATCTGGAACTTTTATAACCTCTTCTTGTTTTACTTCAAACATTTTCCACCCCTTTTAAATCTTTGTTTAAGATAATATCTTACTGCATATTCTAAAAATATCTATGATTTTTAAAATATCTTTTCATGATTTAGGTTATAATCTAATGTTTAAAATTAAGTCAAAATTAAATATCAATAAACAGGTGGAGGTAAATAATGTTTTTAGATCCTGAAACATATAAAAAAATACATATATCAGTAAAAGAGTTAAAAGAAAAAATTGATAAAGGAGAAGATTTCATTCTTCTAGATGTTAGAGAACCTCAAGAGTATGAGTTTTCAAGAATAAGAGAAAAAGAAGCTATGCTTGTTCCTCTTATGAGTCTCCCAAGAGTTATAAATCAACTTCCAAAAGATAAGCCCATATATGTGCTTTGTAGAAGTGGAAATAGAAGTCTTCAGGCGACATTGTGGCTTTTAGAACACGGATTTGAAAATGTTAAAAACGTTGAAGGTGGTATATTAGCCTGGTCTGATGAGATAGATCCAACTGTTAGAAAGTATTGATAAAATGGTTTCCCAGTAGGGAAACCATCTTTCTTTAACTTAATATAGATAAGAGGGAGTTTTATAAAATCTCAAGCATTCTATCTAAAGGTTTTCTTGCTTTTTCTATAATATCTTCAGGAAGGATTATTTCATTTGTTTCATTTTCTAAAACATCTGCTATTTTTTCTAGAGTGTTTTTTTTCATATCACAGCAGTGAACAGTACCGCAGTAGTCAGCATTAACAGGAAATATATAGTTTTTATTTGGATTTATCTTTTCAAGCCAGTGTTTTAGACCTACTTCTGTTCCTATTATAACGTTATCTGAATCGCAGGTTGTAGCGTACTCTATTATTTGAGAAGTGC
Organism: Persephonella sp.; assembly: GCA_027028005.1. Taxonomy (GTDB): domain Bacteria; phylum Aquificota; class Aquificia; order Aquificales; family Hydrogenothermaceae; genus JAADDV01. The sequence continues at coordinate 6,906 of JALVKE010000186.1, forward strand.
TTCCAACAAAGTCTGCTATCTTCACAGTTTCTGTATTACATTCAGGATGCACCGCTATCTTTGCATCTGGGTATTTTTCTTTTAATGCTAGAAGCTGGTCTGGAGTTAGATTAAAGTGAGGTGGGCAAAAACCTTTCCATAAGATAAACTCTTTTTCTGGAACCTGCTTAGCTATGTATGAACCTAAAAACTGGTCTGGAACAAAAATAATCTTTTTAGCATCAAGTTTTTTCACGACTTTTACTGCATTTCTTGAGGTCACAATAACATCTGCTAATGTTTTAACATCAGCGTTTGTGTTAACGTAAGCTACCACAACAGCATCTGGGTGTTCTTCTTTTAGCTTCTTTACCCCTTCATATGTAGCCATATCAGCCATGGGACAGCCACTTTCAGGATTTGGATGGAGAACCTTCTTTTCAGGATTAAGAATTTTTGCTGTTTCTGCCATAAATTTAACACCAGCAAAAACAATAATATCTGCATCTGTCTCCTGAGCTCTCCTAGCAAGCTCTAATGAATCTCCTACAACATCAGCTATATCCTGAATTTCACCTCTCTGATAATAGTGAGCTAACAAAATTGCATTTTTCTCTTCTCTTAACTTATTTATTTTTTCAACAATATCTGTTTTTTCTGCTACTGCCACGGAGTCCTCCTTAAAATAAAACACTGTTTGATTTAGAAGATAATATATTCTATATTTTCTGTAAATGCAATTGAGGTAAATCATAAAGAAAGCCGCTTTCTTGCGGCTTTAAAGTTATATTTTTACAACCATACAAGTTGTTGCTTTTAAAACACCTCTTATAGAGTTAATATCCCTTATTACCACTCTTCCTATCTCATTCTGGTCTTCCCCTTCTAGGAAGACAATGATATCGTAAACTCCTGTGACAACATCTGCAGATCTCACATTTTTTATCTGAGATAATTTTTCCATTATGTAGGGAATTTCAGAAGGGTTAGCCTCAATAAGCACATAAGCTGTAGACTTATCTTTTACATCTATATCTTTAAGCAGTTCTGAAAAAGGTATTGGATTTTCTTGAAGTTGTTCTTCCATAGCCTCCACCTCTTTTACTCTTTTAGATTCTTTTTAGCACCTTCTATAGCGCCTATTATAGCACCTTCTATAACTGAGAATGCCTTTTTAATAATATTTTCAGTTTCATCAAGTATTTCTATTACTGTTTCTTTTCCTATCATTTTTTCTTCACCACTTTCCTGTGTTTTCTTTTTCAACTCTTCAAGTTCTTTTTTTAATCTTTCTATTTCTTGTTTTAATTCTTCTGGAGATAGTTGTTCCTTTTTTCCAGCCATTTTATTTTCCTCCTTTTTTACTTTCTTAAGTTATATATAATACATCTAAAAAAAAAGACAATACAGAAAATGAAAGAAGAATTTTTAAAAGAAGCCTATAAAGAAGCAGTAAAAGCTTATGAAAAAGGAGAAGTTCCTATAGGGGCAGTGGTGGTAAAAGATGGAAAGGTTATTGGAAGAGGATATAACCAGAGAATTGAAAAGAAAAATGCTTTATATCACGCTGAAATAGTAGCCATTGAAGATGCCTGCAGAAATATAGGACACTGGAGACTTGATGATTGTGAAATATACATAACCCTGGAACCTTGCGTTATGTGTGCAGGAGCTATAATGCAGTCTAGAATTAAAAAGGTTATTTTTGGAGCAAAGGATGAAAAGGGGGGAGCAGTCATAAGTAAATACACTCTCTTTTCAGATAGTAAACTTCCGTTTAAAGTAGAGTTTGAGTATGTAGAAGATAAAAAATGTTCTGAAATTCTGAAAAAGTTTTTCAAAGAAAAAAGAGCTAAATAACCTTTTCAACAAATTCTCTTATTTCTCGTTCAAACCTCTTTCTAGAAAACTTTTCTGAATGTTTCCTAATTTTGTAAGGATTAAACTCTTTTTCATGCTTTTCAAAAAACTCAACTGCTTGAATTAGATCTTCTTCTGAAATGTTTTCAAAATGAATTCCAGTTTCCATATCAATAACTGTTTCTGCTGTTCCTCCTTTGTTTATACATATAACAGGAAGACCTGAAGCCTGTGCTTCAACAGCACTTATACCAAAATCTTCTATACCAACGTGAACATAAGCTTTTGCTTTTGATAAAAGCTTAGCTAGTTTTGCTGTTGTTAAGTATCCTGTGAAATGTATGTTCTCTTTAGCTATCTTCTTTAACTTTTCTTCTTCACTTCCACTTCCAACAATAATAAGTTTTTTTCCTAGCTTATTAAAAGCTTTAACAAGAACATCAAATCGTTTATACGGTTCAAGTCTTCCTACTGCTATGTAGTAATTTTCTTTTTCATCTGATATATGGAATTTGTCAATATCAACAGGAGGATATATTACAGAAGAATCTCTATTGTAGATTTTCTTTACCCAATCTTTTACAAAGTTAGAATTTGAGATGATAAAATCAGGATTTTTTGAAAATTGAATATCTTTTTTACGAAGATAGGGTATAAAAAGTTTAAATATAGATTTTACTCCTGAAAAGTATAGATCAACGTTATCCCATATATACTTCAAATTTCTAGCTTGAAAATATGATATATGAACTACATTCTTATTAGGCTTTTTTACACCTTTTGCAACAGCATGGGAGGAAGAGATGATAACTTCTGTGTCAGATGGTAATTTTATACTTTCTATGAATAAAGGAAACAAAGGTAAAAGGTATCTAAAAAACTTTCCTGTATATCTTAGATTAGTGTCATAAATAGGAATATCTTTTCCGTCTAAAAGAAAACGTATATCTTTTTTTTTCATTATATTTATCATTGTGTAAACTTCATCTATATTTAAAGATGTTATTAAACTGGTCATCACTTTTTCTGAACCAGCATACTTATCTAGCCAGTCAGCAACCAGAACAATTTTCTTATTTTTTAACAACTAAACCCTCTTTAAAAAGTCTACTTTTATTGTTTTCTCTCCTACATTCTCAAAAAGCACTTTAGCTGTTGACCCTGTTACCTGCTTTATAACCCCTTTTCCAAAAACATCGTGTTTTACAAGCTGTCCTACTCTAAAGGAAGAAGATGATGAAATTGTAGTATTAGGAATACTCCTTTTTGTTTTTGAAGATGAAACTTTTGTTTTTTCTGGAATATTTCTTCGTGTTGTTAGTACTTTTAGGTCTTTTTTTATATTTTTTAAAAATCTTGACTCTTTTGTTTCTTCTACTCTTCCATTATAGGAGGTTCTATATTTTGCTCTTGTTATAAAAAGTTTTTCTTTAGCTCTTGTTACTGCTACATAAAACAGTCTTCTCTCTTCTTCTAATGATTCAAGGTCTTCAAATGAACGGCCTGAAGGGAATATTCCTTCATCAACTCCTGCAATAAAAACAATAGGAAACTCAAGACCTTTAGAGGCATGAACAGTCATAATTTTTACACTGTTTGCTTCTTCAATTGTGTCCTGAGCCTGTGCTAAAGAGCTCTCTTCCAAAAACTCCAGAAAGGTTTTTCCTGAGCGTTCAACTTCTCTTAAGGCATTAAAAAGCTCGTTTATGTTTGCTACTCTGTCTTCCCAGTCTTTTGGATATTTTAAAGCAAGGTAGTTTTCATAATTTATCGCATCATATACATACTTAGCCATTTCTGAAGGCTTTTCATTTCCGTATTTTCTAACTGTCTCAATAATCTCTAAAAACTCTTGGACTCTTACTTTTATTTTTGGAGATAGATGTTCGTAAGCA
>JALVKE010000187.1 GCA_027028005.1 Persephonella sp.
CCTTAAAATAATTATGCTTTTTTATGCATGTTTAGCCTCTAAAAAATTAGGTATTCACCCTGCAGAATATTTATCTTTTATCAATTTTGTTATGGATGATAATGTCTCAATTAATTTTAACTGTTAAGGAGAGGATTTCAATTACCTCTCCTTGCTTTAAATAACTTCTCCACTTCCTTTATCTTCTCTCTACTAATAAATACGCTACCATCTACTATATATCCTTTTTCTCCACATTCCTCTACATCATGAAGAATACTATCTACCTCTACTTTCCCATCATCTGTAAAAAATAAATAATTTGGCTCTACTCCTACTTCTTCACATACTTCCTCAAAAATCTCTACTACCTCTTTAAACTGGTTTTCTCTATTATTTATCATATTCTCTCCCCCTGAGGCTATTTAATCTCTTATTAGACATTTCTTAATATTATATTGCTATAATTAATAATCTACTATACCCTAAACTCAATATCAAGTTTCAAAAAAGTAATATATTGACTTTTTAATAAATTGCATATAAATTGTATGCAAAAAGAAAAAAGGAGAGGGAAAAGATGGATAGAAGGAAGATAGAGGGATTAAAAAGAAGAACGTTAATGGGGAATACACCATTTGATGTAAAGGTGGGGGGATATACGCTTTTATTTCCTGTGAATGCAGGGATGTTGTTTGTACCAAAGCCGGTATTTGTTTATAAGATACCGGGGGATGTGGATATGAAGCAGGCAGAGAAATTAATGAAATACGATGCTATAGAGAGGATAGTTCATGGAATAGAGAATGGATGGGAAGAAGAGTTAAACAGGGTATATGAGAAGGATTTATACATAACGGCAATATATGAAGATAGAGATAAAGGGGATGTTTTTTATATAAACTATGTAAGAATGGGAAAAGAGTTTGAAGATTTTATAGAACATATAATGGGAATGAAACCGGGAGAAGAGGAAGAGTGCAGGATATACTATTCAAATAAAGAGAAAGGATTTTTCTACACGACTACAATGTTGGTAAGACAGGCAGAAAGCATAGAAGATGCGTTGGATAAGATGGAAAGAACTATGAAAGATATAGCATTCTCTTTTCCAGAAAGTTTTGCATTAGCTAAGAAAGTTGTTGAGTAAGGGGGGAAGAAAAATGAATAGAATTGTAAAATCTTCAATTATTTTCTTATCGTTGATGTTCTTTTCATCTTCGTTTGCTTGGAATGGTTATGGTTGGGGAAGCAATAAGGGATATAAAAAACCTTATAAGGACTTTTGGGGGAACAGCTACAAGAATTACAATAACATGTGGAGAGATGATGATGGTGATGGAGTGTTAAATTATTTTGACTATAACGACCGAAATCCTAATGTTCAAACACCGTATCAAAAATTTCACAACAGGAGAAAAAAAGGTTGGGGGTGGTAATCCCCTTACCAGTCTATATCTTCTTCTGTTTCTATTTGCTGATTTTTCTCTTTTCTTTCAGGAAAAGAGATTCTTTTTGCATATATCCAGTTTTTTACCTTTTTTCCGTTTTCTCCTGCCCATCTATCCTGCCTTAACTCTCCTTCTACTATAACCATTTCCCCTTTCACAAGTCTTGAAAGTTTGCTTTCAGGTATCTTCCCTATAGTCTTAACATCAAAAAAATAAGTCTCATCTTTCCACTCATCTTCTTTTGTTTTGTAAGACCGGTTCACTGCAATATTTAATTCCACCACAGGTGTTCCACTTGGCAGGAACTTAACCTCTGCATCTTTAGTTAACCTTCCTGCAATCACTAAGTTGTTTAGATACATTTTTATTCCTCCTTAAATAATTTTTTTTGAGATAAAATGTCATTTAGCATTTTCTCTCCCCGTAACTTAAATTCTAAAATCTGTTTGATTATCTCTAAAACATCAGGATACTTTTCCAGTTCCACGTTAGAAGTAATATTATATTCGTTTTCAGAAATCTTCTCCATTTTTAGAGAAAGCCCAAAGTCATTTAATTCAAAAAGTAGTCTTGGTTTCATAGATTACCTCCATAAATTGTTATTCACTCCCAGTTTTAAAATCCTGTTCATATCTTCAGGTGTATAGGTCTGTACTTTTGGCTGGTCTGCTTTGTAAGACATACCTGTTTTTAAATCTCCTGCTTTTATAAAATCTCCTGTAGGTTTAAACAGTCCTTCTCCTTCCCTTGTAAACTCTGTTATTCTTGAACCACCACCAGCTAAAGATGTGGAAAGCTTCACACTTTCTGCTTTTACCTGCCCTTGAGATAAGCCTCTTTCTGTGCCTGATAACGCTTTGTATCCACCTTTGAAAAAGTTCATTCCTGATAAAAGTGCCATTTTTCCTATCAGTGCGCTTTCCTGTATTGCTCTTTGCATAGAAGCATGTAGGCTTCTTCCTACTAAAAATGCTGAAATAGCACCAAGAGTGGACGGTATTCCTATAGCAAGCCCATTGAGAATTACTATGTTAAAGTCTGTTGTCTTTGGCAGAGTTGTGTTTAAGAACGTGAAAAGTCCTGCTGAATCTGCGTAGGCTGGACTTGGAAATAGAGGTAATACGTAAGAAATGACTATGGAAACGTTAGAAAGCATATCGTTATAAAGAACCTTGTGTGCTATTAGATACAGAGGTATCCACATTTTTGTTAGAAAATACGCAAACATGTAAACTCCAAAGAGCTTGAAGTTGTATCCAAACACTGGAAGAAAAGAAAGTGCTATAACAAGTGGAAACAGTGCTACAAGCAAGAATAAAACCACCTGCTGCATCTTATACATGATGTTTTCATAAAAAAGCAGTGATGTTATGTTCTTTGCAAATAAAGCCTGAATGTTTGAATAGATGTTATTAACTGCTTTCTGGACAGTGTCCTGATACCTGTGGGGATAGTTTATTGTTGATTTTGTTGCTTCTATTACATCTCTTGATGCAAGTATTCCCCTTGCTATTCCCCTCTGCACTTCTACAGGCACTGCAGAAGAATCTTTTATCCAGCTGTCAGCTGTCTGCACATAGAACCTTCTGTAAACCTTGTTATCTGCAAAGTATTTGTATGCATCTTCTTTTAAAACTTCTGCATACTCCCTTCTCATATCATCACATCTATCTGGCTGTATAAACGCCTTTATCCATCCCCCTTTTTCTGAAAGTGTGTCTTTTAAATACTGTCTATCTTCTTCAGACAGTCCTTCTATATCCCATACCTTAAAGCAGTATCCAAGTGTAAAAAGCCGGTCTAACCTCTCGTTTGAATCCTTCCCTTTCCCTACATAATCCATTAGTGCAAGGTCAAATAAAAGATTTGGAAAGGATTTTAGCTTCCACTTTATCATGTTCTCTGACAGGTCTTTTGTGTCTAATAGCGTCTTTGATACCTGATAAGCAAAAGAATCCATAAATGCAAGAGGAACATCTGCTAAGGGGACTTCCCTTAGATGTATCTTTACTCCCCCTACTTCTGGATTTACTTCATCGTTTGTCCATATTGAAAAATCCACCTTCTTTTTTAAAAAGTACTGAGTCAGGTTTACAAAATATACTGTTGCCGGGGCTGTTGTTGTGAAGAAAAAAACAAAAGCTATTAAAAACGCAAAATCTTTCCCAGCTGCTATATAGTCTTTTCTTACTATTACTTCCATCCCTATCTTGTAAACAGATAAAAACATGAACAGAATGACTATCGGTGCTAATATGTTTCCAAGCAATAACGCTTCATTTACAAACTTTGACGCTATTAGCCCCTGCATTAATCCTAT
>JALVKE010000188.1 GCA_027028005.1 Persephonella sp.
ATTTTAATGAGAATTTTAAAAGCGTCAAGCAATGACATCCTTAAAGGTTGAATGTTAGGTATATAAGTTATTATAATTATTAACAAAATAAAAAGTAAAAATTAAACTATAAATAAGGAAAAGTGAAAATGAGACAGGAAGAGATAAGAGTAAGGAAGTTTTTTAAGGGAGCAGACAGGTTATCTACGAGGGAGAATGGATTAAGATTAAGGGAAAAAGTTAATGAGGTTTTAAGGGAAGGGGAAGATGTTATTTTAGATTTTGAAGGTATAGAACTTGTTACACAGAGTTTCATAGATGAGGTAATAGGAGTTATAGTAAGGGAGAAAGGATTAGAGTTTTTAAAAAGAAGGATAAAGATAAAGAATGCAAACTCTTTTGTAAAAGAGACAGTAAAGTTTGTAATAGCATACAGTGTTAAAAAAGCTGCTTAGATGAAAAGGTCATCTAAAGAATCTTCTGGGGATTCCCATATATAGCTTTTAAAGAATTCATCTTTAGAAAGGTTTATTTCTTCTTCATAGAATTCAAAAGCAACGATACTGCCTCTCCAGTTTGTTTCAAGTGTTTTTTCGGTAAAAGAGCCATCTTGATTTTGCATAAGATAGCCATTATTAGAGACAATAAGTAATCGTCCTTTAGTATGTTTAAGGATTTCACTTAGGGCAAATAGACCATAACCGGCATGGCTTACAGCCTGAGAGTAATAGAAGTTTGTAGGGGGAGCAGATACGCCTTTTTTCAGGGCTTCTTTTACAGCTTCAACTTCAGTAGACACATTATATCTGCTTTTAAGGTTTTCTAAGAATCCTACACCTCTATCAACCACGCATATCTGGATTTTGCCAAGATAAGGATAGATTTGCCCGGATATAACAGCACCTATATTGCTTAAAGAGTGGTGCATTGCATTATTAAGGAGTTCTCCAACCATGTAGTAGAGATAGTCTTTAAGGTCTTTTTTATCTATCTCACTTAACTTTCTTACATAAGGAGTTTTCATCAGCATGTGGACTATTTTTTCTACATTTTCTTCTATACTTCCATGTTTTACTACAGTGACAGGAATATAGTTTTTCTCACTGTTATACTCTTTATGAAGCATGGTATTAACATAGCTTTGAGTTACAGTGAAATGGAATCCTTCATCTTCCTCTATACTCTTTAGTATGGCAATACCAACCGGTTCTATGAAAGTGAAGTCAGATATGCTCCTTCTATCTGTAATGAGATTTAAATACTGGTGCAGATTATCAAATGTGAAATCCATTCACTTTCCCCAATCTATTATGGATGCTTTAATATTTTAGCATCTGAAGAGGGCATTTTATTTTCTTTTCTATCTATTAGTTTTCCGTTATGTAAGCAAATGTAAAAAGTGATAGTAGTGAAATTACACCTCCAATTAAAACAGATGAAAAAAGAGAAAAACCTTTTATGTACAGAAACTCTGCAAAAAGCGAACCTATTCCGACAGATATGAGAATTATCTGCCTTGTAAAAAATCCGAAACCTAACATGATTAAGGCTAATAGAATTTCGATAGTTCTCTGGATTGTTTCAATATCCATCTTTTTTTACCTCCTTTAACTTCTTTTTTCACCTCTTCAGGTAGTTCTTCAAAAGTTATCTCCTTTCCAAAGTCTTTAATAGTGACGTTTTCTTTGTCAAAAACAAATCTGTAAAACTTCTCTTTGCCGAAAAGCTTTGTAAAGTCTACGAAAACCTCTATTTCTTTTTTATCTATTTTTCTGGCTACAAACGTTAAAGCTACTCCGAGTTCATAGGGATAGTCAAAAGGATGGAGTGATTCAGCTGTTATCAAAACTTTATCTCCTAATTCATATACATTCCCAACAATATCTTCCTATCCCATTCTTCCTTTGCGTATTTTTCTGTTAAAAGTGCTGTTAATAAGTTCATAGCTCAACCTCCTTTACTAATCAATCCATTCTCCAACAATCCTTCTTCCACCTTTATAGTCAATTTTGAATTTATTTTTACTTGCAAGTAGCATTAAAGCATCTCTATAAGCAGTTAAGGCACTACTATCAACTTTGCCATTTATGACTGGTATAATCTCTTTTGCTTTTTCTTCAAGAATTTGCCATAATTCTTCTTCTGTTTTCTCTTGCAGTTTTTTGTAAAGTTTTTCTTCTTCCTGTCTTATTTCTTCATCTATTTCTTCTTCTGTTTTTGGAAACTTTCCTTGAAAAGCCAAATCCACATAGCCATCATAAATACCTTGCCCTATTAAGCCTACTATTGTGTCTATCAATTCTTCTTTTGTAACAGGCTTAAAAACATCTCTTGAGATTAATCCTTCTACATACAGCCAAGCATTTAAGACTTTGTATAAATCTTCAATACAAGTTTCTATAGTAGTTTCTTTATAAAAGTAAGGCACATCAAACTCTGTTCTATCGCTGGCTTTTTGTTTCACAAATCCAGCATTCACTTTAAATCGCCATTCTAATTCTTTAAGGTAGTATGTATCTACATTTCTCATTTTTTCCCATATAGAAAAAGGAGATAATTCAAAAACGGTTTTATAGTTCTCATTTTCAACAAGGTTTACGTAAATTTTATTTTTAGCTATATCTTCAAAAGGTGTCCTTATTGTTGCTTTAGATTTATCGCTGTTAGGAATAGTGTAATCAATATCTACTTTAAATAGTGGCAAATTCTTTTCTATAGTTTTGGCAACTTCAAAAATGTTTTCGCTATACATTTTCCTCATTATTACTTCACCTCTATTTTTGCTAATTCCCATTCTCCTGTTTTTGTAAGTTCTTCTGCTATGTGTTTTTTGTTGTTAGTAAGAAAAATTATTAAATCTTCCTCATTTACTTGATGCCAATGAAGTTTGCTTAAATGAGAAGGCAAATAATCTCCAATTAAATATCTATTTACAGGGTTTTCATAGTCTTTGAATTTGCTTTGCCAGTTTTGTATAAAGGTTTTTGCTTGCTTAGTTCTTCTGTCAATTGTTAAATCTGCAACAAAATTATTTTCAACCTCTTCAACTCCTATAACTTTTATAATTGGATTTATTTTTGAATAATACACTTTTACCATATCAAATGTTATTACCCCCTGTGGTGCAGGTTTTCCTAAAAAGCTCTCTATTTGATTTTTATCAAGTTTCACCCAAAATCTTGGAGTTTCAAAACTCGGATAAATATCAAGTATATTTTCCTGTATCTTGAGTTCTTTCTTTAGATATTCTTTGTTTTTTTCTATCCATTCTTTCCATTTCTCAAAATCGGACTTGATTTGGTTTTTTAGCTTATCTGTTGCTTTTAAAACTATTTCTGGTCTATACATTTTTGCCCTCCGTTTTTAGTTTTCTATTATCTTCTTTATCTCCACATTTGTAGAAGATGACTCATAAATTGGAGAAATGGTGATGGCTATTCCTTTGCTCTTTAATTCTTCTAAATATCCTAAATCTGAAAAAGCTTTCCTTAAACTTTCCTCTATTGAGTTAGAAGGATACAATTCTATTAACCTGTTCTTATTAATTCTCAATGTATACCCTTCAGAACTTCTGTAATTCACTTTTATTTCAACCTCTACAACTTCAGGTTCTTTAAATATCTCATCTGCATTTTCCAGTGCAACCATAACTTTTTCATCATCAGTTTCCAAATCATTGAAAACAAAAACAGTTGCATCTGCATTTAAAATTCTTTTTAACTCTAAGACTTTTGTAGATAATGGATTGCTTAAAGGAATTATTA
>JALVKE010000189.1 GCA_027028005.1 Persephonella sp.
GGTTAGAGCGTTAAAAAATAAATTTAAGGAAGATAAAAACTGGAAATGGTTAGATGTTTCTCAGTATACAAAAGAGGAAGTTTTAGATAAAATTATTAAAAATTATAAAAACAACTACATGGAGGAATCCCAATGAACATACAAGATGAGCTCTTAGAAGAACTTAAGGAAGAGGGGAAGGAAGTAACAATATATCTTACAAGAGGAACAAGAATTACAGGAAAGATCTTAGCTGCAGACCAGTTTACAATTCTTTTAGATGTAAATGGAGAAAAACAACTTATTTACAAACATGCTATAAGTACCATTGTAGCTGAAACGTAGTAAGGGCAGAAATGCCCTTATCTTTAAAGGAATTCATTCTCTTGAAATCTAAGTGTCAGAGTATATTATATTCCCATCAAATCTAAAAAAAGTAAACAAAGGACATAATGAGAGCTATTTTAGTTGGAGTTAAAACAAAAGATAAAAAAGATAAAGAGTTTAAACATTCATTATCAGAACTAGAAGGTTTAGTAGAGGCAGCAGAAGGAAAAACCCTTGGAAAACTTTATCAAAAAAGAGACTATCCAGACCCTGCTACATTTATAGGAAAAGGGAAAGTAAAACAGCTCAAAGAGCTAGCAGAAGGTATAAATGCAGATACAATAGTATTTGATGCAGAGCTTTCCCCTGTTCAGATCTCTAATATAGAAAAGATAACAGAAGTTGAAGTTCTAGATAGAACAGATCTAATACTTCAGATATTTTCAAGAAGAGCAAAAACAAAACAGGCAAAACTTCAGGTTGAACTAGCTCTTTTAGAACACGAGCTTCCAAGAATATACGGCCATAAAGGAAAGGCTCTTTCAAGAATTGGTGGTGGTATGAAAACAAAAGGTGCCGGTGAAAAACTCGGAGAGATAAAAGTAAGAACTATAAAAGATAGAATAGCAAAAATAAAAAAAGAGTTAGAGAGAATAAAAAAACAGAGGTATCAACAGAGAAAATGGAGAAATAAAGACCCAAATCTTTTAAAAGTTTCTCTCGTTGGATATACAAATGTAGGTAAATCCACTCTTTTAAAGAGACTTACAAAAAGAGACACATTTATATCAGATCAGCTATTTGCAACATTGGATACAAAAACATCTTTTATAAATTTTCCAGACATAGGAAAAAAAGCTGTTATTACAGATACAGTTGGATTTGTTAAAGATATGCCAAAAGAGATAATGGATGCATTTATGGCAACATTAGAGGAGCTAGAAGATACAGATCTTATTCTTCATGTTGTAGATATATCTGATGAAAACTGGCAAGAAAAGGTTGAAAGTGTAGAGAAAATACTGAAAAAAATAAACGTACACGAAAAACCACAAGTGCTTGTTTTTAATAAAATTGATAAAGTAATTCCTTCACAGGAATACTTAGAAGATAGTGATGCAACTCTCTTATCAGGGGATAAAGAAAGTATAATAATTTCAACAAAGGAAGGTTGGAATATAGACAATTTATATGAATTACTAAAAAAATATGCTCTTCAAAAAGAGTTAATATAGGAAACATTTTTTATTCTATTTTCAAAAAGGGAATTTATGAGAAAAGCTACTGTCGAGTATTAAACTTTTAAACCAATAGATATTTTTATTTCTGTGTGGTTAAAAGGTTTTAACAGTTCCTGAAACCATCACCTATTTAAAAACAGGTGCATTCTAGCATTCTTTTTTATAAATTAAATTAAAGGATATATAATGTTATTAGAATATTTCTAAGGAGGGTCTGAAATGTCAGAATGTATCTTCTGTAAAATTATAAACAAAGAGATTCCTGCAGATATTGTTTATGAAGATGATTTAATAATAGCTTTTAAAGATATACATCCTCAAGCAAAGGTGCATGTTTTAATAGTTCCAAAGGAACATATACCAAATAACCTATACTTAGAAGGAAGGCATAAACCTTTAATAGGTCATCTAATTCTAAAAGCAAATGATATTGCAAAGCAACTTGGTATTGCAGAAACAGGTTTTAGACTTATAGTAAACTGTGGAAAAGATGCAGGACAGGAAGTTCCACATATCCACTGGCATCTTCTTGGAGGAGAGCCTTTAGGGAGATTAATATGCAAGTAGATAAAGTTATAGATATTAGAAATATGTTTTGCCCTACACCTTTAGCTCATCTTTCAAGAGAGCTAAAAAAGGTTCCCGTTGGAGCAAAGGTAAAAGTTATAGCTAACGATAAAGGATTTGAGAGAGATATAAAAGTATGGGCTCATGACACTGGAAATAAGCTTATATCTTTGAAGAAGAAAGATGGAGAGTATGAGGCTATTTTAGAAAGGGGAAAAGGCTGGCACGGTGATACTTTATGGGAAAAGATAAAGTTCTATGCAATTGGAATAAAGCTTCATCTTTTAATGTATCTTTTAGAACTTTTAAAACCAAAAAAACCTAAATATTTAATAACCTTTATATCCATCCCTGAAGGTTTTAGAGCTATAGAATTTTTAAAGAAAAAAGGTATAAAAGATTTTATTTCTTTACCTGTTCCTAATGAGATATACGAATATTGTGGTATTGTGATAGGTTTTAAAGATAAAAAGAGAGCTTTAGAAGTTTTTAACCTTTTAAAAGAGAATGGATTTGGTGTTGAAGATGTAAGGGAAGTGGATAAGGAGAAAAAATATCCAGTAGTTCCTGAGTCTATAGAGTGCTCTTAGGCTGATACGTATATGATAATGTTAAAGCCCATACTATATGAAGCAGAAAAAAAGATATATGATTAGAAATAGACATTGTTAAAAGCTGATAAAGCCATTTTGAACCAGTTAAGCCAAAAACAGCACAAACTACCATTACTGCTATATGCCATAAAATAGCAAAAGATAAACCTTTTAAAAATAGATTTTTAGGTAAGAGATTGTAAAAAACAGGATTTACAAAAAATAGAGATAGAAATAGGGAGTTAAGTTCATGTCCTAAAAAAAGAGCTATATCCTCAATACCTTTAAAAATACCTGCTTCAACAAGCCAGTTAGTGTACAGTTTGTATGTTCCAAATAATCCAAACCATCCATCTAAGGCTAAATCAACAAGATACATAGAATATCCAGCTAATAGAGAAGATAAAATCCAAGAAGGGATGTTAACCCCTTCCAGTAGATGTATATTTAAAACTCTCAAGATGCTTCCCTTTCAAATTGTTTAACTGTTTTATCAATAAAAAGAAAACCAAAAGGTATCACAGAAGCTACTATAATTTTTATTGCGTGATCTTTATCTATAAGGTGCGCATCATAAACCTTCTTCAGATTATATAAAAGATAAAGCCATAACATACCGTGAATACTTCCAACAATTCTCACTAACAAAGGTTCCCCTAAAATATATTTAACAGGAACAGCGATAAATAGGAGAATAATAAGAGATATACCTTCTACTATCCCTATCTTTCTTAGTCTCTCTAGCATTTCATAATACATCTTCCTCAATCCTTCTAAACCTCTCTTTTACAATTTTTATAAAAATATATTAATGTTAGCATAAAGGTATATCTATGATATTAATAACAAAAGTTATCCACATAGACCTCACAGATGAAAAAGTAATAAAATTAATAACTTATAATAAAAAAGATAAAGTTATCCACAACCTTATGGATAACTTTAAAGAAAATTGTGGATAAGTTGTGGATAAGTAAAAAAAATCTGTGGATAACTTAAAAAAACCTGTGGATAACCCAAGCGCAAACAAAAAGTTATCCACAAGGTTAAGTCATTCATTTTAAAGGAAAACTATCAAAGTAGAAACTGTAAGTTATTCTGAGGATCGGATTTTTTTGAAAAAAAGTTATCCACAGGTTATCCACAGAGTTATCCACAGGCTTAAACTTTTGATACTCAAGCGTTTAAGCAAATTTTTTAGAGTTATCCACAACCTATTATTATTATTATTATTTTGATAAAATTAAAAAAATAAAAATAAAAAAATTCATAGTAGAGAGGTTTCTATGTTTTCCAGAGCTTTATTTTCACTTTTGTTTTTCCTTTTGTTTGTAGCTTTATCAATAGCTCAAAACCCAATAGGATTATATGACAATGATAGATTTATATACAAAAAACCTTCTAGTATAAGTGTTTACCCTATCCCATCAGAAGAAAGTACATTACAGGAAAAGAAACCTTTAGAGAAAGAAAAAGAGGAAACTGAGGAAATTTCAATAATAGAGCAGTCTTACAATGAAAGATTAAAAAACTTTAAAGAGTTAGATAATGATGTAGTCTTAACACAGTTTGGATATAAGTTTTTTAAAGAAAAACCTACATCTTTATACACACCTGTAGGAAAAGATTATGCTGTAGGACCAGGAGATCAGATAAATATTTACCTTTGGGGAGATCCTGTTGATATTCTTAACTTAAAAGGTTTTTATACCCTTGAAGTTGATAGGGACGGAAAGATTTATATTCCTCAGATTGGTGTTTTTTATGTTTGGGGATTAACAGTTCAGCAGATAAAAAAGATACTTGTAAAAGCTTTAAGCAGAAAATTTAAAAATTTTGAAATAGAAGTAACATTAGGGAAGCTTAGAGAATATCCTGTTTTTGTTTCAGGTTTTGTTGAAAAACCTGGAATTATAATGGTTAGAGGAAATGCTACTGTCTTAGATGCACTTGTGCTAGCTGGTGGTGTTTCTAAAAGTGGTTCTCTTAGAAAGATAGAATTAAGAAGAAGAGAAGGAAAAAAGATAAAGAAAATAACAGTAGATCTATACGATTTATTTGTAAAAGGGATACCTGTAGCTATATACATAAAAGAAAATGATAGTATTTATGTTCCACCTATAGGTAAGACTGTTGCATTATACGGTGCTGTAAAGAGAAATGGTATCTATGAGTTAAAAAATGAAAAAACATTAAAAGATGTTCTTTTTTTAGGCGGCGGAGTTCTACCTTCTGTTAACATTTCAGGGATAAAAGTTTCTAGAATTAAAAACAATTCTTATATTGTAGAAGATACAGATATTTCAAATATCTCTACATTCAACGTAAAAAATGGAGATTTATTCTATATTGAAAAACTTAGTAATACCCTTGATTTAAAAATCAAAGTTAGTGGTCATGTAAAATATCCTGGTGTTTATCCATATAGAAAAGGTTTAACTCTTAAAGATTTAATTAAAAAGGTTGGTTTACTCCCAGATACAAACCTTTACTACGGTGAGATCCTGAGGAAAATACAAAATACAAACCAATATGAAGTTATAAACTTTGTTCCCTTAGAGATTTTAAATAATATAAAAAATTTTAAGCTAGAAAACTTTGATGTTATATCGTTTTACCCTGACTGGATTTACAAACCTATAATTGTTTCAGGATTTATAAAAAATCCTGTTGTAGTACCATATTACAAAGGAATTAGACTTTTAGATGTTATTAGAAATGTTAAGTTAGATGTAGAACCTAGAAGATTAAAGGTTGAAATATATAAATCAATTAAAAAGAAAAAAGAAGAAGAAAAGAAAAATCTCTTAATGAAAGAAAAAGAGCTTCTCTTATTACAGCAAAATCAAGACAATGATATAGTAGCTCAGCAGTATGAAAGAACTGTTTATCTGTATGATCTTCTTATAAAAGGAGATAAAAACGCAAATATAGAGCTAGAACCAGGAGATAAAATTCTTTTAAAACTCACAGAAGATACAGAAAAAGATAAAACTGTGACAATACTTGGAGAAGTAAAAAAACCAGGCATCTATAAATACAAACCAGGAATGAGACTTTACGATCTTATAAAACTTGCAGGTGGATACACAGAAGAAGCATATCCAAGGGGGCTTATATTTATAAGAGAAAGTGCAAAAAAACTTCAGCAGGAACAGTTAAAGATCTCTATGCTTGCTTTAGAGGAAAATTTATCTAAATCAGAAGAAGGTATTAGCGCTGTTGGAGCAACTTCTGAAGAACAAAAAGTGCTTGAGATGACTATAAGAAAACAAAAAGAGTTATTATCTATTCTTAAACAAAAAGCTCAAATGGGACTTGGAAGAATTGCTTTAGATATTCCAAACTCATTAGAAGAGTTAAAAAATGCCCCTGACAATATTGAACTTTCAGATGGCGATTATATATATGTTCCTAGTAAGCCAAACTATGTTCTTGTTTTAGGTGGAGTTTACAATCAGATATCCCTGCCATACAGAAGAAATCTTACTGTAGAAGATTATCTAGAGCAGGTAGGTGGTCTTAAAGATAATGCTGATGTTAATGATATCTATATAATAAAAGCAAATGGAAGAGTACTATCTAAAAAGCAGTTTGCAAGTATAAACTTTGTTTTTGTAAAGTATAACTCTTTCCTAAAATACAAGCCTGAACAGGGAGATGCTATTGTTGTGCCAACAAAATTAAAAGTGCCTATTATGTGGAGACCTCTTCTTAGAGATATAACTCAGATAATATTCCAGTCTATATCTACAGCTGTTCTTGCTAAGAGGTTGTAATGATAAGGGTTCTTCCAATTTTGTTTTTGTTTTTTATAAGTTTTTCTTTTGCTAAAGAGTATGATCCTTTTTTTGCTGTTTGGAAAACAGATCTACCTCTTATGGAAACACCTTCTAACTTTGGGGTTATAGGTTACTTTGAAACTCCCTCTGCCCGTATTATGCAGGATGGACATTTAAGGATTGGTTACTCACAGATAAAACCTCACACATTCTATTACTTTACCTTGGGACTTTTGCCTAGGGTCGAAGCAGGTTTAAGACTTGCTGATATTTACAAACTTGATGTTAGGGTTATAGCTACAGACTTTACAGAAAAATTTGGATCTTATAAAGATGAGTCTCCCCATGTTAAGTTTCTCCTTATAAAAGAGGGAGCTTTTATGCCGTCTGTTGCAGTTGGAGCAACAGACTTTTTAGGGACAGGTCTTTTTAAAAGTGCTTATATCGTTGCTACAAAGTACAATCCTTATATCATTCCTATGGATATTTCTGTTGGATATGGTAAAAAGTTTTTAGATGGTTTTTTTACCGGCGGAGAAGTTTTTATCCATCCTAGGTTAAGTTTTCTATGGGAATACTCTTCAGCAGATTATGGATATGAGATAGAGGCTCTAAGAGCAACTGCAGAAGTAAGTAGAAAATCAAAAAGATATCAAAAGATAAGAAAAGCTTTTCCTAAGAGAAAATCAAAGTATAACTTTGGTATAAAGCTTAACTTTAGCAAAATCTTTCAAACTATTCTCTCCTATCAGTATGGTGATGCATTTGGATTTAATGTTGCAGTTAACTGGAGACTTGGAGAAACATGGCTTCCCCATATAAAAAGAAGATTTCAGCTGAAAGGTTCTGTAGAAGAGTTTATTAAAAAGTATAATCTTTCCTATGAAGATTTTCTCTCTTACGGTCTTTATAAACTAGGATTTAGAAATATTTCCGTTTATACAAAAGGAGATTGTCTATGTATAGATCTTCAAAATAAAGGTTATTTATCAAATGGTAAAGCTATCCTTAAAGTTTTTGAGCTTATAAGAGATTATCCCCCTCCTAAAAATATTAGATATGTAAAGGTTATACTAAAATCTGCATACTTTCCTGTTGTTGCTTATAAAGAAAGCTTAAAAAGAATTCTGAGAGAACCTCTTGATTTCTCATTTTTAGAGGAGAAAAACTTTACCCTTGGCGGTATCAAGTATCCTCCTGAAAGGGTTTATCCTATTTATACTAAAAGATTTACGTGGGGATATAAACTAAAGTTAGATACAAAACTTGCAGATAAAACAGGATATTTTGCCTACAAATGGAAAATTTTAGCAGATGCAGCCTTTTACATATCAAAAACTTTAGAAGCAGTAGGTTCTTTAAGTATCCCCCTTTATAAGAATATCACTTTAAAGTCTAGACCTTATGAAAAAATACCCATTAGAAGTGATTTTATTTATTACTTTAATAATATGAATCCTTATCTTGATGTTTTAAAACTTGTATACTTTGACTCTTTTATGAGAAATCAGTTTTTAAATGTTCAAGCTGGTCTTTTAGAACCTATGTTTGCAGGAGTAGGAGCAGATACATTTTATGTGTTTAAAGATGGTATTTTTGCTTTAGGAGCAGGTTTTGATATTGTGAAAAAGAGAGATCCTAAATCAACCTTTGATTTAGTTTATAAAGATGAAACATTTAAAGATGCATTTATTGATTTTTACATGTATATACCTTGGTTTAATATAAAGACTATTACAACATTTGCTAGATTTCTTGGTGGGGATAAAGGAGTAAGATTTACATTTAGTAGAAGTTGGAAGGGATTTGAGCTAGGGGCATGGTATACATACTCAAACTCAAAAGGTTTTAAAAATGTATGGAACCGTGGACATAAAGATTATGGATTTTTTATAGGAATACCATTTAGAATATTTGAGATTAAAGATACCCCAAGAAGAGGAATTTTTGCTCTATCCCTATTTAACAGGGATATTGGTCAGCTTGTTGAAAGGGGAACTTCAATTGATAGAATATATAAGTTTACTCCTGTGTATATTATGAATAATCTTTACTAATAGAGGTATGTAAAAATGGAAGAACAAATCAAAGAAATCAAAAAAGATCTTGAGGAGATTAAGGCACAGCTAAAAGCTATTAGAGATGAAGCTCTAAAAATCGAACATTTAGAAGAATATTCGCAAGCATCAAACTTCCCAACCCTTATAGCGATAATACTCCTTCAGCTTTTTACTATATTTCTTCTAGGTTGGATCATTTATAAAGGTGGATATGGTTTTTAACGGTTAAATATATCTTTACTAAGCAGGGCATCTGTATTATCTACAAGATGCCTTGCTTCCTCAAAAGATATCTCTTTAAAACAGTTAAATATCTCTTTTTTATCTGTTATAAAATCATACTTTAACTCTAGTATAATTCTATCAATAAGTATAGCTTTTATCTTTGCTATCTTTACTAGATAAACATTTTTATCTATACTCTCTAAAGAATACAGTGTAAAAACAGTATTTTTTTCAAAATTATCACAGTTTGATATATAAAACTTACCTTTTTTCATTTATCCTTCTCCAGAAATTGAAATCAAAATCAAAAGGAAGACTAAACATAAACTGAATTTCCTCAGTATTATTTTCATACCATCTAAAAAATACAGAAGTTTTTTCTGTTATATAGGCACCAATCTCATACCATCCAAATATATTTAGTCCTTCAACTTCCCTTATAGGTTTTGACAGAGCTATATAAAATCTCCTTGATAGATTTTTCTTGGCGTATATAGATGCTGTAATTCCATACAGAGGGTCATAACTTGGAGTTATGGAAACAGTAAATCCTGTATTGAATAAACCCTCTTCTTCTTCTGATCCAAAAGGTAAAAATGCATATATGATTTTACCTAAGGCTGAAAATATAGGTAGTGACTCTAAGGTTGAAGGAGTATCTTTTAGTAAAAGAATAGAAAGAATTTCATTTTTTGATTTTGGTGGAACAGAGCTAAAAGACAGATTAGGATTTTTTAGATTTCCATTTATGTTTATGTATATAAATGTGTTTGTTATAACTGTAGAAACCCTCGCTGATATATATGGTTCATTATTGATTATCTTTATCTTTGCATAATCTATGTTGTATTTTATTTTCATAAATTTTATCTTTCCATAAACAATGTTTATACTCCCATTTACAATAGGTTTTTTTGCTGTTCCTTTTACTGTTAGATCTAACTCAGCGTATGCATTTCCTAGACTACCGTATAGGTATATTGGGGTAAATGTTTTTATTTTTAGATCTAATTTTATTTTTTCAAGTTTTTTCTCTTCTTTTTCTTTTGGAACTTCATTTGATTTTTTTGAGAACTGATTTGCTAAACTTTTTTCTACTCTTATCCTTCCTGTTAGATCAATCTTCCCATTTACTAACTGTTCTTGATTTTCTTTACTATATGTTTTTATATCTGTATTTACACTTCCTTCAAAAACCCCAGGATATCTAACAGGTAAAAGCTTACCTGTTAAGATGAAATTATTCTTTAGGGAACTAATATCTAAAAAACCTTTTATTCTTATATTACTTTCTCCAGCTGTTGAAAATGTTGATTTTCCAAATATATCAACATTAAGCACTCCCTTTTCTAGAGTTACTAAAAATCTAGATAACTTTGTAAAACCTCTAAGGTATGAACTTCTTAATCTCAGGTTTTCTGAGAAAGCTTTTATATATGTATTCTTTATAATATTGTTTATCCTCCCTCTAGCCTTGAGGATGTATTTTATATAACCATCTACAGAACCAAATAAAATAAATTGAGATAGAAGCTGATGTTTTATCTTACCTTTTGATTTTATATTTAACAATGTATTAGGGATATAGTAGGAAAATGTTTCTATACTTCCTTCTATATTCCCTGAAAACTTAAGATCTTTCATAAAGATGTTAGATTTTTTTAGATATACTGTAACAGGCTGGGTTTTTAGTATATCTATACTGTTTTGCCTTACCAGTATAGATATTATCTTTATATTTCCTTCAGGATTTTTCTTTAAAAGTATTTTTCCTTTGGCTTTTTTTGCTAAAAATTCAATATTTTTTATAAAAAAGTTAAGAGT
>JALVKE010000190.1 GCA_027028005.1 Persephonella sp.
GAGGGCAGATGAAAATAATGTCAGTGGTTGGAGCCAGACCTCAGTTTATAAAGGCTGCTATTGTTTCTAAAAAACTTAGAGAAGAAGGGCTACAGGAAATATTAGTTCATACAGGGCAACATTACGACTTTAATATGTCTGATATATTTTTTAAGGAACTTGACTTGCCGAAACCAGATTATTATTTAGGAATAGGATCAGGAACGCATAGTGAACAAACTGGTAAAATGCTTATAGAGCTAGAAAAAGTATATATAAGAGAGAAACCTGATTTAGTTATTGTTTATGGAGACACAAATTCCACTTTGGCTGGTGCACTTGCTGCTTCAAAGCTGCATATACCTGTAGCACATGTAGAAGCTGGATTACGGAGTTTTAATAAACGGATGCCAGAAGAAATAAACAGAATTTTAACAGATCACATATCAGATTTACTTTTCGCTCCTACAGAACCAGCAGTTAAAAACTTACATAGAGAAGGTATTACAAAAGGTGTTTACAATGTAGGAGATGTAATGTTTGATATTGCTTTAGAAAGCATTAAAAAAGTTGACGAAGATCGAGTTTTAACCAAATATGGTCTGTGTAGAAAGGATTTTATACTAGCTACAATTCATCGGGCGGAAAATACTGATATTTACGAAAAACTGAAGAATATTTGGGAAGCTTTAAATGAACTCGCACGTAAAGGATATAGGATATTTTTTCCTGTTCATCCGAGAACAAGAAGCGCTTTGGAAAAATTTGGTTTAATAAACCAAAGAGCCAGGAATCTTGTAATTGTAAAACCAGTTTCTTATTTTGAAATGCTCGTTCTAGAGAAGAATGCAAAAATTATTATTACGGATTCAGGAGGAGTTCAAAAAGAAGGATACTTTTGGGGAACTCCTTGTATAATTCCACGGAACGAAACGGAGTGGGTTGAACTTATAAATATAGGATTTAATGTTCTTACAGGAGCAGACAAAGAAAAGATTCTTGAAGCTGTCGAAAATATTGAGAAAAGACCTTTAAATGATTCTATTCTTAAAGATCTGTATGGTTCTGGAAATGCTTCGGAGAAAATTGCTATTATAATAGGTAGAAGCTATGTCTAGAAGAAAAACAGTCTGGATTATAAATGAGTATGCTGGTTCACCTTATCATGGTATGGTATATAGGCACTATTATGTTGGGAAAAAACTTGTTGAATACGGGTTTAATGTCTATCTAATATCCTCATCTTTTTCTCATCTCTTTTTCAATAAACCAAATATAAATTCAGATTTTAAACTCGAGAGTATTGATGGAGTCAATTATTTATGGTTGAAAGTTCCAAAGTATGAAAGCTCACGTGATAAAAAAAGAGTTTTGAAATGGTTAGTATTTTTATATAAAACATATTTCAAACTTCCGATCGAAAGTTTGAGAAAACCCGAATTTATAATAGCTTCTTCTCCTTCTTTATTTCCAATGTTGTCTGCGTATAAGTGGTCAAAAAAATTAAAAGCTAAATTTTTAGTAGAAATTAGGGATATTTGGCCTCTAACTTTAGTAGAACTTGGAGGTTACTCGCCCAGGCATCCTTTTATTAAATTGATGGAATCAATAGAAAAGTTTGCCTATAAAAAGGCAGATAAGATAATTTCCGTTTTACCATTATTCAACAAATATTTAGAGGATATAGGATATAACCCAGATAAGTTTGTATATATTCCTAATGGAATATGTATAGACGAACTTTCAGAAAAAGAGCCATTACCTAGGAATATAATGGATAGAATTCTTAAGAATAAGTTTCTCATAACTTATGCTGGAACATTTGGAAAAGCAAATGCTCTTGAGTATTTGATAGAAGCAGCAAAGTTATTAAAAGATAACTCTAGTATTAGATTTATGTTGGTTGGGAAAGGCTCTGAGGAAAGAAGACTTAGAAATATGGTGAAAAACTTGAAGTTAAACAATGTAATATTTATTCCACCAGTATCAAAGAAGCAAGTTCAAGAAATATTAAACTTATCTGATGTGTGTTATATAGGTCTAAAGAAAAGAAATATTTTTAAATATGGAGTATCTCCTAATAAACTATTTGACTATATGTTTTCAGAAAAACCAATACTATATGCGATAGATTCAGGAAATAATCCTGTAAAGCAAGCACAATGCGGTATTTCGGTTGAAGCAGAAAACCCAAAAGCAATAGCTCAAGCAATTCTGAGATTCTATAACATGCCACTATCAAAGAGATTAGAAATGGGAAGGCGGGGAAAAGACTATCTTTTAAAATTCCACACTTATGAAAAAATTGCAAAAAAATTTAAGGATGTAATGTTAAGTATAGAATAAGAGGGAAGCTATGGAAGATTTTATTTTAATTAAATTGCTATGTTATGATACGCTAAAGTTTCTATTATCACAACTAAATAGAACAAATTTTAGTGTTGGGTTATAGATGGAACTTGCTATTTTGTTTTTGGTAATTATACTTTCAATAGCAATTAACGGACTAGCTTTACTTACATCTAAAGTGGGTTTATTTCTTGACGGAAATAGGGAACTAAAATTTCATGCAATACATACTGGTACTGTTCCAAGAATAGGTGGATTAAGTATTTTTCTTTCAGTTTTTTTTATTTCTATTATCTGTTATCCACAACTGTGGAAGTTTCTCTTTCCTGGTACTTTGATATTTTTAATAGGTTTTATTGAAGATGTGAAAAAAAATATTCATCCTAAACTAAGGTTAGGAGCTACTATTTTGGCTTCTGTGCTGGCTGTTGTTTTGCTAGATGTTAAAGTTCACGACATTGGTTTTATGCAACTTCCAAATATTGTTTCTATTTTATTAACTATAATAGCTATTACCGGCTATACTAATGCAATTAATATAATTGACGGTTTGAATGGTTTAGCTGCTGGGATATCTGCTGCATTCCTTCTCTTTCTAGGAGTTACATTTTACGAATATGGCTATACAGATTTATCTTTCCTCTGTTTCAGCGTTATTGCTGGAATTATTGGTTTCTTGCTGTTTAACTTTCCTTACGGGAAGATCTTCTTAGGTGACGGTGGTGCGTACTTCTTAGGTTTTCTATGTGCTGTTCTGTCTATAAAATTGATTAATTTAGTTTCTGGGATTTCTCCGTGGTTTCCTTTTATACTGGGAGTTTATCCTGTATGGGAGGTTCTTTTTTCGGCATATAGGAGAATTAAGAAAGGGAAACATCCTTTTTATCCTGATAAGTTGCATCTTCACACACTAGTTTTTTACCGAATAACTAGATCTAATCCTAAGGCCTCTGCAATTTTGTTAGTTGCGAATTTTGTTTTTTCTTTTATTGCATTTATGTTAAAATCTTGTACTTTTTGCCTTATTGCTGAATTTTTTATATTTATTATTTCGTATTTAGTTTTCTATAAATACTTGCTTAATACAGCGAAATTGAAACAAAAGACTCCAAATAAAAACTAGAGGGGGAGCTCCACTACAAAGGTGTTTTTATCTACGGTGTAGATCTTCCCGCCGTGGTCTTCTACTATCTTTTTGACGATGGAGAGACCGAGCCCCCAGCCGTCTTCTTTTGTTGAGACATAGGGGGAGAAGAGTTTATCTACTATCTCTTCCGGTATTCCCGGTCCGTTGTCTCTGAAGACGATGAATACTCTACCGTCTTTCTCTGTGGTTGAGACTTTTACCTCTGTTGCTCCTGCTGCGATG
>JALVKE010000191.1 GCA_027028005.1 Persephonella sp.
GTTAAGCTATCTGTAGTTGCTAACTTTTCTATCTGTTCATAGCTAAAACTTATATTTGATTTTATAAAGATCATAATGATAAATATTGAAGAATATGTTAAAAGTGCTAAAGATATATCTCCTTCACTGTATGCAAGATTTATGAGATTTTTTTTATATAAAATGATAAGTAATAGTACACTTAATACAAATGCAAAATTCCAGTAAATGCCTCTTAGTTTATCTTTTAAAAAAAATGCAAGAGTAGGATATACAAAAATCCAATATATTCCCGTATTTTCTAATCCTCCATTAATAAGCAAAAAATCAAAAAACAGTAATATACCTGCTAGAATGATACTAGAAGCAATTTCTTTATTTTTTGTTTTTATATATACATAGAGATTTATTATTGAAAATAAGATAACTACTAATTCAACCGTTGCAATTACTATCTCATTTCTGGCAAAATGAATTAACATATAAAAAGCTAAATAAAGAGTACCTATTGTGGAGATTGAGTAGATAGGGTCTATATTTAAAAATTCTTCTCTATAGGGTATGCTTTTGATTAGTTTCATAATATAAAATATTTTAGCAGGTTTAGTGAAGGTTTACAGTTTGAAATTAGATGTTAAAGAAATTTTAAAGTCTATATATGGAAAATTAGCTGAATTTAGAAGAAAAATTTATAAAAAAGGAATTTTAAAGAAAAAATCCTTACCGATTCCTGTGATATCTGTAGGAAATCTGTCTGTAGGTGGCTCAGGTAAAACACCTGTAACTATTGAAATAGCAAAATATTTTCAAAAAAAGGGACTTAAACCCTGTGTTTTATCTAGAGGATATAAAAGAAATTCTAAAGGTGTTGTTGTTGTTTCTGATGGAAAAGATATTTTTGTTGATGTAAAAACAGCTGGAGATGAACCTTACCTGATAGCTAAAAGTGGTATTCCTGTAGTTGTTGGGGAAAGTAGATATGAAGCTGGTTTACAGGCATTAGTAGAGATAAAGCCAGATATTTTTATTTTAGACGATGGCTTTCAACATTATCAGCTAGAGAGAGATGTAGATATTCTTCTCATAGATGCAACAAAACCTTTTTGGAAAGATGAACTTCTACCAGTTGGAAGATTAAGGGAACCTCGCTCTTTTAACAAATATGCAGATATTTTTGTTATAACAAAAACATTTTTACTTTCAGATAAAGAAAAAGAAGAACTGAAAAATACACTTGAGTATTTTGCAAAGCCTTACTTTTTTTCTGAAGAAAAGTTTAACAGATTTACAGATGGGGAACTAGAGTATAACTTTGATATTATGGTAGACGTTGATATAGGAGTTTTTGCAGGTCTCGGAAATAATCAGCAGTTTTTCAGGTATATGAGAGAATGTGGAATTAGATGTGGCTTTAGAGTAAAACATGTTATCTCATTTCCAGATCATGCTACTTATGAAAATCTTCAACTTCCTGAAGATGTGGATTTTTGGGTAACAACCTACAAAGATTTTATAAAACTCACACCGCAGCAGATAAAAAAGAATAAAATATTTGCTCTTATGTATGATGTTAACCTCCCTGATGAGTTCTTTGAATATTTAGAGAAAAGAATATATATCCGAAAAGGAAGAAAAGCTTTAGAAAGGTAAAAGATAATGTTTGATAATAAAGAAAAGCATCCTTTTGATATTGTTCTTAAGCTTATAATAAACGGTGAGATAGACCCTTGGAATGTTGATATTGTTGAGCTTGCAGATAAATATCTACAGGAAATAAAAAAAATGTATATACCTGATTTAAGGCTGGCTTCCCGGGCATTAGCAGCAGCAGCACTACTACTAAAGATGAAAGCAGAGGCTTTAGAGTTAGAAAATCAGGAAGAAGATAGAGAAAAAATATCAAGAAAAAGAGTTTTTGGTATTAAAAGGTTCTATACTGTTGATGAGATTGCCCATGTTTTAAAAAAATATATAGCTCCTGTTATTGAATTTAAACCAAAGAGGAAGTATACAAGAAGAAAACCATATCAAAGAAAGAAGAAAAAGATAGATGTTCCCCTTTTTCATGCAACATTGGAAGAGACTATAGAATACTTGGAAGAAAAACTTTCTAATCTAAACGGATATATAACTCTTTCTCAACTTGATGTTCCTAACAAAGCTCAGGCATTTGTTGCACTGCTATTTCTCCACTACGATAAAAAAATCACTATTTATCAGGAAGAGGAGTTTGGAGAGATCTATATAGAGGCATATGAAGGTTCGGTAGAAAAGATAGCCTAGTTTCTAAGAATACTTTTTCTGTATACCTGCAGTTTATTATGTGCTAATCTTGTAGGTTCAGGAAGTTTATATCCATTTAAACATCTTAATGTAAGCTGAAGAGAAGAATATATAGATATGTTATTTCCAGGAGAAACAAAGATAGGATTGGAATTTTTCTTCGTTCTTACCACATAACCTCTTAATTCTCCATCTACATAGATAGGTCTGTAGGCTCTAGGCTTGTTAGGTGGTTCCTCAAAATCTCCGATAAGCTTTGACTTTCCACATCCTATGGATATTGTATCTGTCACAACCCCAAAGTGAGAAGCAATACCCATCTTTCTAGGATGAAGAATTCCCATTCCATCTACAATAAAAGCGTCAACCTGAGATTTTAGCTTTTTATAAGCATCAAGGATAACAGGTAGTTCTCTATAAGCTAAAAACGTTGGTATGTAGGGAAAATCTACCTCTTTTTCTGCATAAACAGTTTCAATCTCTTTAAAATTTTCCTTTATATCTAAAACAACTATACAGGCTATTCCTGTAGTTGGATTTGACCATATATCTGTAAATGTAACATCAATTCCTGCAACATATCTTATTTCACTTAAAGGTTTTTTATCTTTTAGATTTAACTTTTTTGAAAGCTTTATCTGTTCTTTTTTTAATTTTTCTATAAGCTCTTTTGGAACATTAGAGGGAATTCTCATTTATATCTTTTTCTCCTATATCTTTTTATTAAAAAAGCAACAGATAAAAGCGTGTATATAATGAAATTGTCAATAGATCTTGAGATAGAAGCTGAAGCAAAAAACGTACAACCTCCACCTCCACCTGAAATTCTAACAAAAATAGCTCTACAGTTGTAGTTTCTATTCAAAGGGAGAGAACAGCTTAATCCTCTTCCACAGATACTGCAGTCTCCTTCCCATCTATCAAATATATAACCAGGATTTCCTCTTGCAGTAAGAGTAATAGATGTATAACTATCAGGAAATTCATAAGAACATGTATCTCCACAATCTATTCCTGTGGGAAAAGAGTAAATATAACCATTTCCTACTTTTACTACCTCTACTTTATAACTTGATGGTCTACTTCCATATTCATACACCCCTAAATCTACTATAAAGTTATATATGCGATTATTTCCATCTAGATCTTTATCAGGAAGATGAGGTGCTAAATTATCTCCTGCATCTATACACACAGAAGAAGAGGAAAGATGTAAATCTATAGGGTATGATACAAATCCTGGGGAAGATGCTGTTATATTTCTGTAACTTATTAAATTAGAAGCCCTTTCAATAAGAAAGCAAGACTGATTATAGCCTACATCTAAATCGCAGGATGCAAAGTTATTTCTTATATTTAAAGAAGATCCTCTAAGGTTATTATCATTATCATCATTTATGTATATATCTTTACCATAACCTAATGCAGTATTTTCCCAGAAAATATTGTTATAAAGGTTAACAACAGGATTATCGTTATCAGTGAATATACATAAACCTCCATATCTACCAGCACTTGATTGATTTCCTACAATATCGTTATTGGTTAAAGACACATACCCATTAACTGTTTCTAGCAGAATACCCCCACAGTTTCCTAAAGAGATATTTTGAGATATAATAGAGTTAACAATGTATGTTTCATCATTAATAGAACGGATATAACCACTTCCACCAATAACAGAAGAAGTATTTTCTTTAAAGATTGTGTCTTCAATATCAACTTGGCCACTCTTTGAGAGTATATACAAGGCTCCTACGTTAGAAATGTTGTTGATAAATTTACAGTTTTTTATTTTTATATCCCCATTCTCGGAAAATATAAATAAAGTGCCTTCCTTAGAAGAAGCAGTATTGTTATTTAAGATAACATTTTCCAGTTTAACATTTGAGGAGCTAGTATAGATTTTCAATCCTTGTCCTGTTGCATTTTGAATTTTTATATTTTTTACTAGCACCTGAGAAAATCTATTTATCTGACAGTTTCCATCTCTGATACTACAAAGGTCTATCTTTAAAACATCCCCTGTAAAAGAACTATCTAATATAGAAGATGGTTCTCCTGAAGAATTGACTTCCCCTAAAAGTGTTAACCTACTATCTTCAGGATATGTAGTATCGTTATCATATCTTAGTGTTGATGTTATACTGTATATACCTGCTTTTAAACATATAACATCATCTCTTCCATTATTTTTTGCTCTATTTAAAGCTGTTTGAATAGAGCATGGATTTTCATAAGAACATTCTGGAGAAATTCCATCTGGAGAGACGTAAAGGTTACATGTTAAACCATAACTTTCAAGAAAAAGTAAAAGTAAAAAAAGTATATAAAACATCTTCCTACCCCTTTATAAAAATTTTTACCTTTACTATTTATGTCAAGGGGTAGGAAAAAGATTTACCTTCTGCTTTCTTCTCTATCTTTTCCTCTGAAGAGAAGTTTCATAGGAGCTTTTTCAAATCCAAGTAAATTTCTTAAATTATTTTCTAAAAATCTAACATAAGACTCTTTAAAACCTTCAGGATAGTTAACAAATAGTAAGAAAGCAGGCGGCTTTCCTTCTAGCTGTGTTCCGTAATATATCTTAAGAGGTTTACCCTGATATGTAGGTGGCTGTCTAAGTTTTTGTATCTGCTGAAGAGCTCTATTGAGTTTTCCTGTTCCAACTCTCTTCCATGCCTGATTATAAACCTCAACAATCTCTTTTAAAAGCTGCTTTATACCTTTTCTATTCTTTGCAGAGGTTAAAACAATAGGAGCATAAGGTAAGAAATACAGTTTTTCTCTAACCTGTTTTTTTATCCTGTTTAAAACCTCTGATTTTGGTGGTAGTGTATCTATTTTGTTTATAACTATAACTGCAGGTTTTGTATACTTTTGAATAAGATGAGCTATTTTTGTATCCTGTTCTGTAGCCCCTTCCTGTGCATCAATAACATGAACTACAACATCTGCTTTCTTTATAGCGTCTAATGTTCTTCCAACACTGAAAAATTCAAGTCCATAATCTACTTTAGACTTTTTTCTTAAACCTGCAGTATCAAGGAATAAGAATTTATGCCCGTTCCACTCAAAAAGAGTATCAACAACATCTCTTGTTGTGCCTGCTATATTAGAAACAACAGCTCTCTCTTCTCCAAGAATAGCATTTAAAAGAGATGATTTACCTGCATTTGGTTTACCAACAATAGCTACTTTTATTACATCTTCCTTTTCTTTTTTTCTTTCTTTATCTTCCTCTTTGGCAGCTTCAATTTCATACTCAGGGATATCTTCTACTACAGCATCAAGGAGATCAGCTGTCCCATATTTTTGAATAGCTGAAACAGGAAACACTTTATCAAAACCAAGTTCATAAAATTCATACATATCAGCTTCTTTTTCAGGATTATCTATCTTATTCACTGCTACATATACAGGCTTCTGAGTTTTATGGAGTATTTGAGCTATATCTTTATCTGCTGCAGTTAATCCTTGTTTTCCATCAACAACAAAGATAAATGCATCAGATTGGTCAAGCTCCTTTTCTATCTGCTTTCTTATATATGGAGCAAATGTATCATCATCTCCTTGTATATATCCACCTGTATCTACAAGCTCAAAAGGTATCCCTTTCCATTCAGCAGTTGAGACAATTCTATCTCTTGTAACTCCTGGAATATCCTCAACAATAGCTTTTCTTTTACCTATTATTCTATTAAATAAGGAAGACTTTCCAACATTTGGTCTTCCTACTATAGCAACTCTATACATCTTTATCTCCTTTGCAAATTTTTTATTTTTATATAAAATGAATAATAACAGAAAAAATAAAACAAAAGGGTAAAAAATGCTAAAAAAATTTAAAATCTTAGGGGTTATTTCGGCTTTATTTATATTTTCTGCTCATTCATTTTCAAACACAGCGGAAGGAGTAGAATTTAAGCCAATTAAAAAAGTTTTCAAGAAAGGGGAGAAGGTCTGTTTTAAACTTGAAAATAAGTCAGGGAGAGATATTTATCTTCCTTCTTCTGCTCCATGGGCAATATTTTCTGATAACGATATGAATAAAGTTATCTACTCTCCTATTGCCACACAGGCAATAGAGAAACTAAAGCCTTATCAGTCTAAAGAGTGGTGTTGGGATCAAAAAACTTTTGATAATGATGAAGTTACTTCAGGGGATTATAAAATAAGAATTACTGTTTTTAAAAATGGAAAAAGGTTATTTTTAAACTCTGATATAAAAATATCTCCTGAATACGCAAAAAATAATACAAAAAAATAAACACACAGATTGAAAGGTCAGTTTTTATTAAACACAATAGCTTTCTCCTCTGCTACACTTATAAGCCGTATACTAGGCTACCTTAGAGATGCTACGGTAGCCTATGTTTTTGGGGCTAATCCTCTTACAGATGCTTTTTTTGTTGCGTGGAGACTCCCAAACACTCTCCGTCAGCTAATAGGTGAAGGAAGTTTTAACGCTGCTTTTATACCTATTTATACAGAAGAAGAAAAAAAATCTCCTGAAGAAGCAAGAGCATATGCATCCTCACTTTTTACCTATTACAGTGTTATTCTCTCTGTGATAACAGTTTTTGTTGTTATCTTTGCTGATATTTTTGTAAAAATTTTAGCCCCTGGTTTTATAGAAAAAGGAAACTTTGAAGAAACTGTTTCTCTTGTTAGAACAGTTTTTCTCTATCTTATCCTTATTGGATGGGTTTCCTTCTTTATGGCTCTTCTAAATACAAGGGATAGATTTTTTATCCCAGCTGTTACCCCTGCGCTGCTGAATATATCTTTTATTTTCTTTGCTCTTTTTTTATCTCAAAAGTATGGAATATATGCTTTGGCTTATGGAGCTTTAGCTGGAGGGGTATTACAGGTTTTAGTTCAGATACCTCTGCTTAAGAAAGAAGGTTTATTTATAAGACCTTCTTTTCGTGTACATGAAAAACTTAAAGAGACATTTAAAAGACTTCTTCCTGCTTTTGTCTCTTTTGGAGTAAGTCAGTTTGCTTTTGTTATTGATACAGTTATAGCTTCTTTTCTTGTTGGAGGGGCTATATCGTATCTGTACTATGGAAACAGGATTTTTCTTCTTCCAATGGGACTTTTTGCAATAGGTCTTGGAAATGCTCTTTTAGTCTCTCTTTCTAAACATTTTACTGAGAAAAACTTTTCTTCTTTTAACCATGATGTAAATATGGGAATAAAACTTTCCCTGTTTATCTCTATTCCTGCAATGGTTGGTATGCTTGTTTTAGGGAAAGAGATTATTGATGTTCTACTTTTAAGGGGAGCTTTTACAGAGGAAGACTCTATTTACACATATTACGCTCTAGCAGGATACGCTCTTGGTTTAACAGGATACGCTTTAACAAGACCTTTTAAAAGTGCATTTTTTGCCACAGGAGATACAAAAACTCCTCTATACTCAACAATTTTTGGGCTTATAGTTGGAATTATCTCAGCTATCATTTTTGGATTTGTTTTTAGATGGGGTGTTTTTGGACTTGCTTTAGCCTCTTCTTTAGGAGGCTGGGCAAACGCTATCTATCTCTCTATTGTTTATCCTTTTGAGCTTAATAAAAGAGAGATTTTTTTCTCATTTTTAAAGATATTTACAGCTTCCTTTTTGATGGGAGCTTTTGTTATATTTATGAAAGTGTATATATACTCTGAGGTTATGCTTATACTTCTTGGTATTCCTGCTGCTATAGTGGTGTATTTTCTTACAAGTTTTCTATTAAGAGAACCTTCCTTTATGTTTTTTATATATATTTTAAAGAAAAAACTAAAAAAAGGTTAGAAGCATGTTTAGAGCTTTTCTTCTTTTTTTCATTTTGTTTCAGTTTTCCTTTGGAGAAACATTTTTATTAAGTGAAAAAGTGTTTTTCACAGGAGATTTAGGATATTTAAAGATTAAGGATTTTAATCCAGAAGACAGATATGAGATTGTTATAAAAAACAGGTACGGTAGATGGGCTTTTCCTGTTAAAGAAAATCTTTCTTACTTTGCAGTTCCCCTGTTTACAAAAGGAAAGTATATATCTCTTTATCTAAAGAAAAATGGAAAAGTTATCTTTTCAGAGAGGCTAAAAGTAAAGCACAAGTACTACAGAGTATCTAGAATATGGGTTAAAAAAAGAAAGATAACAAAAGAAGTGCTAGAGAGGATTAGAAGAGAAAATAGGCTTCTTAGAAAAACTTTTAAAGTTTATACCAGAAAACTTTTTAAAGAGAGATACATGCACAAACCTTTAAAAAATCTTGTTGTAACAACTCCTTTTGGAGCAAAGAGGATAATAAACGGAAAAAAGAGAAGCTATCACTGGGGAATAGATTTTAAAGGAAAAACAGGAGACCCCATTTATGCTGCACTATCAGGAAAGGTTGTAATAGCAAGAAATCTTTTTTATACAGGAAACACTGTTGTTATAAATCACGGTTTAGGTCTTTACACCCTCTATGCTCACATGTCAAAGATAAAATTAAAAGAAGGGCAGTTTGTAAAAGCTGGACAGATAATAGGAAATGTAGGCTCAACAGGTAGATCAACAGCTCCTCACCTTCACTTTGGGGTTTACATAAACGATGTAAAAGTTGATCCTATGCTTGTGTTAAGAAAAAGACTTTTCTGAAAATTTGATAATATTAGACTAAGATATAAATTATAAGTCCAAAAAACATACAAAGAGGGGTGATAACAATGAAGTTTGTAGATAAAGCTAAGATACATGTGAAAGCTGGGAGCGGTGGTAATGGTTGTGTTGCTTGGAGAAGGGAGAAGTTTGTTCCTTTAGGGGGTCCAGCTGGTGGAAATGGTGGAAAAGGTGGAGATGTTATTTTAAAAGCTGACAGCAGATTACAAACTCTTATGGATTTTAAACATAAAATTCATTTTAAAGCAGAGAGAGGTCAGCACGGTTCAGGTAGCAATAAACACGGAAAGGCAGGAGAAGACCTTATTATAAAGGTACCTGTTGGGACTGTTGTTAAAGACGCTGAAACAGGAGAGGTAATAGCTGATTTAACAAAAGAGGGACAGGAAGTTGTTGTTGCAAAAGGTGGTAAAGGTGGTAAGGGTAATGCTGCCTTTAAAACATCTACAAATCAGGCTCCAGACTACGCTGAAGAAGGAGAAAAAGGAGAAGAAAGATGGATAGAGCTAGAACTAAAACTTCTTGCTGATGTTGGGATAATAGGTTTTCCAAATGCAGGAAAGTCTACCCTTATATCTGTTTTATCAAATGCTAGACCTAAGATAGCAGATTATCCATTTACAACATTATCTCCTGTATTAGGGGTTGTTAAGCTTGATATTGGGAAATCACTAGTCCTTGCTGATATTCCAGGACTTATAGAAGGTGCGTCTCAGGGAGCAGGATTAGGTCATGAGTTTTTAAGACATATAGAGAGAACCAAGTTTTTACTACATGTTATTGATATATCAGACTTTAGAGAAAGAGAACCTTTAGAAGCTTTTGAGATTATAAATAAAGAGATGGAGCAGTATTCTCCAGAACTTACAAAAAAACCTCAAATAGTTGTAGGAAATAAGATTGATATACTTTCAGATAAAGAAGAGATAAACAGGCTAAAAAAAGCTTTTGAAGAAAAAGGATACAGATTTATACCTGTTTCCCTAGCTACAAAAGAAGGAATTGATGAGCTAAAGAAAGCTCTCCAAGAGTTTTATCAGATGAAAGAAAAAGAGCTAGAAGAAGCAAAAGCTTAATGTATTTTTACACTACTCACTGGCTTAACAGTGGGTAGTTTATGTTTTTTTATACAAAAATCTTTCCTTACAGAATTAAATCTAAATTTCAAACCTCTTTCAGCTTAATATTTTTTCCAAACAACCAAGATCACAACTTTAATAGAACTTTTTAAACTTGGATATTTGAATAAACAAAAACCATTATTGGAAGTGCTATAAAATTTACTTAATATAATTAGCAAAACATATATAAGGCTGGCTAAGAAAAAGATCAAAAGGAAATAGAGCTTAAGAAGTTAGAAATTGAAAGTAAAAAGATAGAACTTGAAAAGTTGAGAATTAAGGAAGGTTTATTTAGAACTATTGTTCTAATCATTCTTACATCTGGAGCTGGTTTTGGAACTGTTTTATAC
>JALVKE010000192.1 GCA_027028005.1 Persephonella sp.
CAAAAGAACGAAAAGAAAATATGTTAGAAATTACTGTTTTAATCTTTAATTACAAAGAATTAATTAGAATGGCAAAAAATTTGTATCTTATAACTCCAAAAGTTTTCCAAAGTGCTATAATAAAATTTCCCTAGATAAAAGTGAGGTGGTAGTATGGTTGGCAGATCAATGAAAAAAATCCTTTTATCATTCCTAACTCTAGCATCTACTACCTTCGCAATTTCAGATGCTGATATTCTAAACTACGAAAAAGAAAGATTTGAAGCAGTAATGTTAGATGATGGGATACCAACTCCTGAATTTCAGAAAGGTATAATAGATCTAGCTATAGGTTTTTTAGGTATTAGATACAGATTTGGTGGAAGTTCTGTTAGAGGAATGGACTGTTCTGCATTTGTTCAGAGAGTCTATGCTATGGCAGGAGTGCCTCTTCCTAGGACAGCTAGAGCACAGGCTCAATACGGAATAACAGTAAGCAGAGAAAATTTAAAACCAGGAGATCTTTTATTCTTTCAAACATACGCAAGATTTCCTTCCCATGTTGGTATATATATTGGAAATGGAAAGATGATACATGCTTCTTCTGCTAGTAGAAGGATCGTTATCTCAGATATAAATAAGGACTACTATCTAAGACACTTTTTATTTGCAAAAAGAATTTTTCTGTATAACCCTGAAATAGTAAAAGAAACGGCAAAGGTAAAAATAGATGAATAAAACAAGAAGCACAACAATCCTTGTTGTAAGAAGAGATGGAAAGACAGTAATAGCAGGAGATGGACAGGTTACGTTAGGTTCCTCTGTTGTAAAAGCTACAGCTAGAAAAATAAGAACCCTTTTAGATGGAAAAGTTGTTGTTGGGTTTGCTGGTAGTGCTGCGGATGGACTTGCATTAATGGAAAGATTAGAGGAAAAACTTAACAAGTATAGAGGAAATCTTTTAAAAGCAGCTGTAGAACTAGCTAAAGAGTGGAGAACAGATAAATTTCTGAGAAGACTTGAAGCTGTTTTAGTAGCAGCAGACAAAGAAAAGATGTTTTTAATATCTGGAAATGGAGATGTTATTGAACCTGATGAGCCAATTCTTGCAATAGGTTCAGGTGGGGATTTTGCTCGCTCCGCTGCCCTTGCACTTTACAGGAATACTAATCTTTCTGCAAAAGAGATTGTTCAAGAATCTATGAAAATAGCAGCTAAAATATGTATATATACCAACGAGAACATTTCTATGGAAGAGATTTCTTAAAAACTCTCATATAAAAATGGTGAAACAGTCTTCTTTAAATTTAAGAGGATAAGAACAAAGAAAAAAAACAGTGTGTTAAAGGTTAATAGTAACTTTTCATCTTCTAATTTAGAAAACTGCTTTTTTATTTTTGTATCTAAAAATGCTATAGAAAACCCAACAAGTAAAGCCAAAAATATCTCCGGTTTAAAATACATATACTCAAATATTCCATAAAATCTAAAATCTTTAAAAAGATGGGAGAAAAATAAGGAAAGCTTGTTAATCTCAACAATAGCAAAAAACATCCACAGAAAAGATACTGTGTTGAAAGTTATAAACCAGCTAAAAAATCTTTGAATACTACTCTTTAGCTCTCCAACAAAACTACTTAGTATTACACCTAAACCGTGGAAAAATCCCCATAAAACATAGTTGAGATAGTTACCATGCCATATTCCACTTAATGTGAAGGCTATCAGTATATTTAGATAGGTTCTTAACGTTCCTTTTCTATTTCCACCTAACAGATCTATGTATATATAATCTTTTATCCATTGATATAAAGTTATATGCCATCTTCTCCAAAACTCTTTTAGATTTTTAGAAAGATATGGAGTGTTAAAGTTTTCAGGGAGATTTATCCCAAGAAGTATAGAGATTCCTCTAGCAATATCTGTATAACCTGAAAAATCTAGAAATATGAACAGAGAATACATATACACTGTTAAAAACAATCTATCTCCAGAAAAGGATTCTGGCATTGTTAATACAGGACTTGCTGCATTAAAGATAAAATCAGCAATCCACTTTTTAGCTACACCAAAACTTATCAAAAATAGACCATAGTTTAGATCTCTATAAGATTTTGTTTGATAGTTTACATACAGCTCTCTAACAAATTCACTAAATCTAACAAGAGGTCCTGCTAAAACCTTTGGAAAGTAAAAGAGGTAAGTTAAAACATCTAGGGGAGTAAAGTATTTAAACGTTCCTTTATAAAAATCTACCAACATAGATATAGAATTAAAAACAAAATAGGACAAGCCTATAATGTTTAAAAAAACAAAGGCTTTTATGTCTATACCTATTACCTTTATATAATCTTTTATAAAAACTAAAGGAAGTAAATTTAAAAATATACCAGTTATAAGGAAAATTTTATCTAAAGGATAATTAAAAATATTTAGATTAAACTTTTTTGATAGGTATATCTTCTGCAGGATAACAACATTCATTAATGAGAGTAAAATTAAAACTAAAAATGCTTCAATATGGTTTATCTCTAAAAGGAAATAGTAAATTAGACTAATAACTAGAAGATAAATCCTGTAATGAAAATTTCCCTTTTTAGAAAAAAATAAGGAACCTAAGTATAAAGCAGG
The DNA here is from genome assembly GCA_027028005.1 of Persephonella sp. Lineage (GTDB taxonomy): Bacteria > Aquificota > Aquificia > Aquificales > Hydrogenothermaceae > JAADDV01. The sequence goes on from JALVKE010000192.1 coordinate 2,611, forward strand.
AAAGATAAGAAAGAATAGAAAATAACCTATCTTTATATGGCTAAAACAACTGTTTATTATTTCTTGCAACTTAAGACGTTATTTTCTCCAATTTTATTTAAAATAATATTCCATAATTTAAGATATCCATGTTTTTTCATATTTAAATGAACTTTATCTTTTGATAGAGGGATAACATCTTCATAATCTTCAATAGCTATTGTATTATCAATACCTACAAAATTTTCCACATATTTTCTTAAGTATCTAGATTTTACAGCAGGAACAACCCAGTAAATTTTACTATCAGGAGCTAGAGAGTGAACATTAAAATAAAATTTACCAATATGATAGTAAAGACTTAACTTATCTGTATTCCACTGATTTGCACCTAAAGAAACAACTATCACATCATAGTTATTATCTTTTAAGGATTTTAAAAAAACTCTATCTTTTAACCAGTGGAAAGTAGATGTAGAACGTTTAACCAAAAATTTTACATTAATGCAGTTAAGTTTTTTCTTAAAATATTTCTTAAAAGCTAGAGAAAGACCTTCTCCTATAGAGTCTCCAACTACAAGTATATTTTTTATACAGTGATCTGTAGATTTAGGTATATCAATATTATCGGTAGTATAGTCCCATGAAGGAATATCTTCTAAATGAAAGTTAGCAATTAACAAATCTTCTCTTATCTTCTCTTGTTTCATAGGTTTTAACTCATATGGATTAGAAAATATCTTATCTTCATCTATTTCAAGTTTCGCTATTTCTATACATTTGTTAGGGGGAATAAAATCCTCTATACCTAATCTTTCAGCATACACAGAAAAAAACACATACACCCATGGTAAAAAGAGTATAAACCCAATACCTACAACAGATTTTTTACTTGACATTATTAGACCCTTTTTCATTATCTATAATTAATCTCGGAAGTAGATACTTATGGTATTAATTCTATTAGTTTTTCCTGAGAAACAACTGCTGTTCCAATCTCTCCAACAACATAACCTGCTGCATAGTTAGCTAAGGAAGCGCTCTCTTCCCATGTTCCCCCTGCAGCTTTTGATAAAGCTAACACAGATATTACTGTATCTCCAGCACCAGTAACATCATAAACCTTCCTGGCTTTCGCAGGAATCTTAACAATGTTATCCTCTGTAAATAAAGCCATTCCCTCTGCTCCTAGAGTAATAAGAAGCTGTTCCATCTGGAGCTTTTCCATTAAAAACTTTCCTACTCTCTCAATAGGATTATCTCTATCTAATCTTGCAAGTTCATATGCTTCTTTCTTATTAGGCGTCATGATTGTAACCCTGTGATAAAGATCAACATTAGAAGGTTTTGGATCAACGAATATAGGTTTTTCCATAGATCTAAGATAGTCCATAAGCTCCTTTGTTATAACCCCTTTTCCATAGTCAGAAACAATAATAGCATCAACATCTTCTATAACACTGTCAATTCTATCTATCAACTCTTCTAGAATTTCTAGAGAGATCTTACTCTTATCCTCTCTATCTATTCTCATTAACTGCTGACTTACTGCTATTATTCTTGTTTTTTCTGTTGTTGGTCTTGAAGGGTCTTTTATAAGAATAGGATTAACATTTTTTTCTTTCAATAAAAACTCCAAAACTCTCCCATTTTCATCTCTACCAATTACACCAGCAATATGAACATTTCCATTTAAAGCAGAAATATTCCATGCTACATTACAGGCACCACCTAGATTTACAGTCTCTTTTTTTACATCAACAACAGGAACAGGAGCTTCAGGAGAGATCCTCTCAACGTCTCCCCACAGATACTTATCAAGTATTAGATCCCCAACAACAAGTATGTTAATATCTTTGAACCTTGATATAATTTCTTTAGCCCGGTCTTTTGTAATCATAAATCCCCCTATTAGAAAGCATTAAAATTTAATTATAAATTAAATTTTTTCAAAGGAGAAAAAAATGGAAAACATGAAAGCTCTGTACTATGACAGTCACGGATCATATAAAAATATAAAGATAGGTGAATTTCCTATTCCTGAAATAGAAGAAAATGAGGTATTAGTAAAAGTAAAGGCTTTTTCATTAAATCATTTAGATATATGGATAATGGAAGGAAAATATCCAACACAAATTCCAATGCCTCATATCTTTGCATCAGATGCTTCAGGGGTTGTAGCAAAGGTTGGAAAACTTGTAAAAAATGTGAAAGAGGGAGATGAGGTTATTGTTTATCCAGGTTTATCCTGTGGATACTGTGAAAAATGTCTATCAGGAAAAGATAATGAATGTAATCAGTTTAGAGTTTTAGGGGTTATAGAGAATGGTGTATCTGCTGAGTATGTGAAAGTCCCTGCTGTTAATGTGTATAGAAAGCCAGAAGATCTTTCCTTTGAGGAGGCAGCAAGCATAGGAATTACATACACAACTATGTGGCATTCATTGGTCACAAGAGGTGAAATAAAGCAGGGAGATACAGTTCTTATTCATGGAGGTGGTTCAGGGGTTGGAACTGCAGGAATTCAGATAGCAAAAGCTTTTAATGCAACTGTTATAACAACTGTAGGGGATAACTGGAAGATAGAAAAAGCTAAAGAGATAGGAGCTGACTTTGTTATTAACTACAGAGAGGAAGATTTTGTGGAAAAGGTTAGAGAGATAACAGATGGTAGTCTCTGTGATATTGTTGTTGATCACATAGGAAGTCAAACTTTTAACAGTTCCTTAGATTGTGGAAAGAAAGGATCAAGAATTATAACCTTTGGGACAACAACAGGAGCAGAGGTAAATATAAATCTAAGAAAAATCTTTGGAAAAAATCAAACAATCCACGGTGTTTATATGGGAACAAAGGGAGAAGTTTTTGAGTATTTGAAACTTTTTCCCGATACATTAAAGCCTGTTATAGATAGTGTATTTGATTTTCAAGATGCAAAAAAAGCTTACGAAAAACTTTTAAGCAGACAGTTTTTCGGTAAAATTGTGGTGAAAGTGGATTAAATTATAAAACATGGGAATAATAGAAAAACTTAAATATCTTACGAATAATGAGAAAAAAGCTTTAATAGAGCTAAAGGAGAAAATTTTAAAGCTTTTTCCTGTCGCAAAACTTATCTTTTTTGGCTCAAAAGCTAGAGGTGACTTAAAAATTTTTAATATAAAAGATTATAAAAGGTATAATCTACTTCTTTACAAAGGAATCAAAAAGGAAGGTATCTTATTTTGAATACAGATTTAAAAAAATACCGGATTGAAAAACCTGAAAAAGATTTAGAGGCTGCTAAATTTAATATAGAAAATAATTATCAAAAATCTGGAATAAATTGTCCCTATTATGCAATATTTTCAATATGCATTCGTTCAGCATTTCGTAAATATATTATAGGAAAAATTTATTATGATATCTTAAATGCTAGGGAGTATGAAGGCTATAATGTTTTTAGAAACCTTGATGAAAAGCAAGTTTTAGAATGGCTATCAGAAGGTAAAAAACTTATTAACGAACTTAAAAAGTTAACGACAAGGAACCTAAATGAAAATACTTGAAGTAAAAGATCTCACTGTAAAATTAGAAAATAAAATTATATTAGAAAATATAAATCTTGAAGTGGAAAAAGGAGAAATTGTTGCTATAGTGGGTCCTAATGGTGGTGGAAAAACAACACTTCTTAAGACAATCTTAGGTTTTATAAAACCATATAAAGGGGAAATTAAAATTCTAGGTCTTCCTCCTAAGAAAGCTGTGAAAACTGGAAAAATTGGTTATTTACCACAGAAAAATAATACTCCTAAAAAGTTTCCAGTATCTGTATTAGATGTAGTAATGTTTGGTTTAGTAAATAGCAAACTTCCTAAAGAAGAAAAAATAAAAAAAGCTTTAGAATATTTAGACTACGTAGGTATGAAAAAATTCAAGGATTATCCTTTTAGTGATTTATCTGGAGGACAGCAACAAAGAGTTTCCATTGCAAGAGTTCTTGTAGCTGAGCCAGAAATAATATTTTTAGATGAACCATCCACAGGTATAGATGTTGTAGCTCAAGAGAGTTTTTATGAATTTTTAAAAAGATTAAGAGACGAAAAAAATATTACTATTATTATGGTTACTCATGATGTAGGTGTTGTTGCAAAATATGTAGATAAAGTTGCAGGACTAAACAGGTACTTACACTTCTATGGTAGTCCAAAAGACTTTTTCAAAAAAGATATTCTAAAAAAACTGTATGGTGCAGATATAGAACTTATTATCCACTCAGAAGAGTGTGTAGCCTGTGAACATTTTCGTTTTAAAACAGAGGATAAAAGATGCTAGATATACTGACAATTCCTTTTATGCAAAATGCAATTATAGGTGGTATTCTACTTGCAATACTTCTCTCTGTATTATCATTATTTATTAATATAAAAAACTGGTCTTTTATAAATGTAGGAATATCTCATGCTACATTTGGTGGTTTAGCTTTAGGTGTATATTTAGGGGTATCTCCTATTTCTCTAGGGTTAATTTTTGCTATAATTATAGGTTTTTTTATTGGATACATAAGTAAAAAGGGAAATATTCATGAAGATATTTCTATAGGAATACTTTTTTCTATATCTATGGCTCTTGGGGTTATATTCTTAACGTTAACGCCAAATTACACATCAGATCTGTTTACCTTTTTATTTGGAAACATTCTTACAATAACAAGAGAAGACATATATCTCTTAGCTATCTTTTCTGCATTCACATTTGTATACCTTTATATCTTTTTTCAAAAGATACTTTATTGCTGTTATAATGAGGAAGTAGCTTATACATCAGGAATAAATACAAGCTTTTATTACTATAGTTTAATAACAGTTATTGCAATAGCAACAGTCCTAGCTGTAAAGCTTGTAGGTGTCATCCTTGCATCAGCAATGATCATTCTTCCAGCTGCAACAACTTCTCAGATATTCTGGCATTATAAAAAAATCATAATCTCATCTATCATTTTAAGTATTTTTATTGTTTTTGCAGGAATATTTGTTTCATATCAATACAACCTACCTTCAGGAGCAACTATTGTTTTTATATATGGGATAGTGTTTTTTATCACTATTTTTATAAAAAATATTATTCAGGTGATACACCATGGCAGTTCCTAGATTTATTGGAGATGTTGAAAATAGTAAGGTTATACTAGAAGGAGAAGAGTTCCACCACGCAAAAGTAAAGAGAATAAGAGAAGGGGAAAAAATAGAAATAAATGATTTAAAAGGAAATGTATTTCTTGTTGAAGTTGAAAAAATTGAAAAAAAGAGACTTTTAGGGAAAGTTTTAGAGAGATTGAACCAAGAAGAAGAAAAGATAAAAATAAACCTTTATCTGTGTATGCCAAATCATTTATCAAAAGTAGATGATCTTATAGAGCCATTATCAGAACTTGGAGTAACTACCCTTATTCCAGTTTTATCAACATACTCTGCTGTAAAATTAAAGGATATTCAAAGAAAAATGAAAAAATGGGAAAAGATAGCTTTAAATTCTATAAAACAGTGTAAAAGACTTTTTCCTCTAAAGATAGACGAACCTGTAGATATAAAAGATATAAAACCTAAAGGTGAATATAGGTTTGTTTTCTATGAAAAAGAAAAAACAAATACATTAAAAAACTATCTAGATAAAAGAGGAGAAGTAATAGATATTCTTATTGGAGCAGAAGGAGGATTAACAAAAGAGGAAATAATAGATTTAAAAGTTAAAGGATTTGAACCAGTCTCTCTTGGAAAGAATATATTAAGAATGGAGACAGCTGTTATAACAGCTGTCTGTCAGGTGAAGTTTGTTTTTGGTTAAGCTGCCTTTTCCTCTTTTAAAATTTCTTTTAACTCATCTTCATAGAAAAATTTATTTGAAAAGGCAGGTTTTAATTCATCTATCCACATAGCATTTTCATCATACTCTGCAAAAAATGGTTTACCGACCCATTCAGGATTTCTACCCTGTAGAAAATCTAAAACCATATACTTTTTACCATCTATCTCAGTTACACCTAACATTCTTATCTTTCCAGGAGTAGCCGACATAGAAGGTCCTTTAACTGTTCTAGCTAAACCACTTACACTTTGATATGCCTTTCTAAATATCTCCCAAGCCTTTACCAAAGGAACTCCAAAGTAATGCTGTGCTCCTGTATCTCTAGCCATAAACATATAGTACGGAATAGCTCCTAAAGCTACCTGTTTTTCCCACATCTTTGCCCAGACCTCAGCAGAGTCATTAATATGTCTTAAAATAGGAGACTGGGTTCTTATTACAGCTCCTGTTTCTCTTATCTTTGATATAGCTTCCTGAACTTCCTCTGTTTCAAGTTCTTTATAATGGTTAAAGTGCGCCATAAAGGCAAGATGATAACCTTTATCAACAATTTTTTTAAATAAATCTAGAAGTTCTTGAGCATCGTCATCTGTTAAAAATCTATAAGGCCAAAATCCAAGAGATTTACTTCCTATCCTGATGGTTTTTAGATGTGGAATATCTGCTTCAAGTAATGGTTCTATATACTGCTTTAATATTTTTGTTTTCATAATTAAAGGATCTCCACCTGTAAAGAGAACATCTGTTATTTCAGGATGGGCTTTTATATACTTAATAAGAACATCAACCTCTTTCATAGCAAACTTTAACTCATCTATACCAACAAACTGAGGCCATCTAAAACAAAAGGAACAGTAGGCATGACATGTTTGACCTTGCTTTGGGAAAAATAAAATTGTTTCTCTATACTTATGTTGAGCACCGTGAAGCTTCATCCCATCTATTTCAGGTACGTTGTATTTTTGCCCTGCGGGATGGGGGTTTAATTTCATACGTATCTTATTTGCAGCTTTTTTAATTTCAGTATCAGAAGCACCTTTTTTAAGCAGATTTGCTATTTTATTGTAATCTTCCTCTTTTAACATTCCTCTTTGAGGGAATGTTAATCTAAAAATAGGATCCTCAAGAGGGTTTTCCCAATTTATTAATTTCTCTATCACATAGTTGTTTACTTTAAATGGAAAAACTTTAGAAACTACATCTATATCAAAAATCTGCTCCTTTGTAAGATATTTTTGAACTTGTGGTATATTTTTATAGGATTGGGCAGTATATACTTTATATTTCATATAATTCTGAACCTCCAAATGATATTATAACAGGTCATAAAAAGATATGAGATTAATATTATATATCAAGGGTTAGAAAAAGAAAAATGATAATTGTAATAATTATATTTTTATTATTTTTTCATATATCCTTTGGAAAAATCTGCTTTATCGCAGAGTATTTTTTTTTAGATGTAGCAGAAGTATGTTTAGATTATAAAAAAGATAATAATAGTTTTAAAACATATGTAAAGGCTTCTACTGTAGGATTAGTTAAGCTGTTCAAAGATATTGAATATAAAGGCTTTGCTATTAGTAATAAGGATTTTAAACCCAAAAAATTTTTTCTCTATCAAAAAGAAAAAAATCTAACTGTTATATATGAGTATATTTTTAATGACAAAAAAATTCACACAAAAAAAATAAAAAATGGTAAAAAAACAATCAAAACGATAAAGATAAAAAATAAAAAATTCTTTGATCCTTTTACAGCCTCTTATCTAATATTAAATGAGCTAGTTAAAAATCAGATAAATATATTCTTTGAAGGGGCGATATATAATATAAAGATAGATAAGACAGTAGATGAGGATAAAAAAATAATAGACATAGATCCAACACATATAAAAGCAGAAGGGACAAAA
>JALVKE010000193.1 GCA_027028005.1 Persephonella sp.
ATATTAAAGAAAATGATTACAACCTTAATGTTTCTCTGTATGTTGCACCAATAGAAGAAGAGGAACAGATAGATTTAGAGAAAGAGTTTGAAGAGCTTGAAAAACTTCATAATGAATATGAGGAAAAATATGAGCTTATAAGGGAGTATTTAAGGGAGATAAATCAATTAGAGGTTTAGATATGGACAAGTTTATACCTTTTTCAGAAAGATATGGTTATGTAAATCCAGAAGGGATTTTAAAGAAAAACTATGAAAATATGACAGATGAATTAAGAGTTAGATTATGGAATTTTATTTTAAGGTTTTTAGAAACTTTAGAAGAAACAAAATATGAGCTATTTAAAGACATATCCTTAAAAATTTGGGATAGCTTTTTTCATGAGCCAATAAATAAGTTATTAATAAAACAATCTAGTATTTCTTACTCTTATTCAATAATCTCATATTGGGATGAATATTTTGATGAGAAGTTTTCCAAATTAAAATGGCATAAAGTTTATGACCTTGTAGAATTTATTTTTAATCTCTTAAGGCAAAAACAAATATTTAAAGAATTTACTATTACATATCAGCAGGGAATAAACAAAATTTTGGAAGAAGAGCATGCTCCCTATAGAATGGTAGAAGGATGTATAACACCTATTACAAGTGAGCAAGAAATACAGGCAATTAAAGAAACTTTCAAAAAAGCAGATAAATATCAACCTGTAAGAGAACATTTAGAAAAAGCATTAATTCATTTATCAAATAGAACAAATCCTGATTATGTAAACTCAATAAAAGAGTCTATTAGTGCATTAGAAAGTTTAGCTAACTTAATACTTGATACTTCAGGAAAATCTTTAACCAAAATACATGAGAAGCTGTGCAGTCAGCTAAAATGCCCTGAACCAATAAAGAAACAAATGAAAGAATATTATGATTGGGCAAGTAAAGAGGAAGGAATAAGACACGGAAAAATCAAAGAAAAATCTACTATCGGGCAAGCTGAAGCAAAATTGTTTTTAATTCAAATATCTGGATTAATTAATTACTTAATATCAAAAACTTCCCAAGGAACAAAAAATGACTAAGGAAGAAAAAGAATATTACCTTGACCTTTATAAAAAGGAAAGAGAACTTTTGTTTAATTCAAAGTTGGAACAATCAAAAATGTTTGATAAATATATTTTCACTATATCATCTGTAGCATTAGGTCTATCTTTAACCTTAATAAAAGATGTTTTTAAAAATCCTGAGTGGAAATTTTTATTAGCTTTAGCTTGGCTCTTTTTTATTATTTCCGTTCTTTGTTCTTTACTTTCTTTTTATTTCAGCCAGAAAGCAATAGATGAATATTTAGAAATTTTAAACGAATACATAAGTTCTTTTTTTAATAATACGGAGTTAACAGATAAAAAGGCCAAGTTTTCCAAATTTGTTGATGTTGCTAATTTAATATCTTTTATTTTTTTAGTTCTTGGTTTGTTAGTTTTATTTATTTTTTATGTAAAAAACATCTGAAAATGGAGGTATTTAGTTATGAGTGATAAAAACTTAAAAAGATTCAATGAAGGTTTTATTCCTCCCAAACCATCTGCTCCTAAAGAAAATAATACAGGAAAGAAAGGTTTTAAACCACCTAAAGTACCAAAACCAACAACTGGAAATCAAACGAATAATAATAAAAAATAAAGGTTGCAAATGTAGATGAATACAATTATATCTTTAATAAAAACTATCTGGGAGGCTCACCTTCCCAAAACTAACTATTCGGGGGCTCACCTCCCCACCAACTATTAAAATCCATTTATATGTCAGAAGAAGAAGCTAATGAGTGTTTAAAAGATATTTTAGAGAATATAAAAAATTTTGGTTTTAAGTTTGAAGGAGAGATAAAAAATAACTTGGTTATAGGGGAGTTTTAAAATGATTAAAGAAAAGGAAAAAGTTTCTTTTTATAAAGAAACAAATTTTAAGGATACAGAAATAGGGAAAATTCCAGAAGATTGGGAAGTGGTAAGGTTAAAGGACGTTTTGGATAATATAGGTAATGGTTTAAATGCTAAACAAAATAAAGATAAAATTGGATATCCTGTAACAAGAATAGAAACTATTTCAGATGGAAAAATAAATTTAACAAGATTAGGATACGTAGAAGAAATTAATCAAGAAGATATTAATAAATATAGACTTAAGATAGGAGATGTTTTATTTAGTCATATAAATAGTGATGAACATATTGGTAAAGTAGCAATATATGAAGGTAAACCAAAAATTTTACTCCATGGAATTAACTTATTACTTCTAAGGCCTAATAAAAACAAACTTAAACCTCATTATTTTTTATATACTTTAAAATATGTTAAACAAAAAAATATATTTAAAAATATAGCTAAACGGGCTGTTAATCAATCATCAATAAATCAAGTTCAACTGAAAAACCTAAAACTTCTCCTTCCACCTCTTAAAGAACAAAAAGCTATTGCGAAGGTTTTGAAGGATTTTGATGATTTGTTAGAAGTTATAGACAAGCAGGTAGAAAAACTTGAAAAGATAAAAAAAGGCTTAATGAATGTCTATTTCACTAAAGGAATTTTTAAGCATGAAGAATTTAAAGATACAGAGATAGGAAAAATACCTGCCGACTGGAAAGTGGTAAAAGTAAAAGATATTTTTTATGTAAAAACAGGAACAACACCATCAACAAAAATAAAAGAATATTGGGAAAATGGAACGGAAAATTGGTTCACTCCCGAAGATTTCAATAAAGGTAAAACAGGAGTTTTTCTAAAAAGTTCAAAAAGAAAAATAACGCTTAAAGCTATTGAAGAAAAAAATTTGAATGTTTTATCAAGAGGTTCTATTTTAATCTCTACACGTGCACCTGTTGGATATGTTGCATTATTAGAAGAAGAAGGTTGTTTTAATCAAGGTTGCAAAGGATTAGAAGCAAAAATAAATATAAATAGCTTGTTTTATGTCTACTATTTATCTTATATAAAAAGGAAATTAGAAGAATTATCTGGTGGAAGCACATTTAAAGAATTGTCTAAATCAGTTTTAGAAAACCTAAAACTTCCTCTTCCACCTCTTGAAGAACAGAAAGCTATTGCAGAAAGGTTAAAAAACATAGATGATTTAATAGAAACAAAGCAAAAAGAAAAAAAGCATTTAGAGAGAGCCAAAAAGAAAGTTATGGATTTACTACTTACTGGAAAAGTGAGAGTTAGAGAAGAAGCGTAAAGATTATATAAAGGGGGAGTTATGATAAAAGAAGCATCAGTCCATCAAGACATAAAAGAGAAACTGTCATCTATTGGCTGGCAAACAATATATAGAAACATCTTTCAGCCAAATCAGATAGTTGAAAACTTTATCCTTGAACCACTTTTTATCCAGAGCTTAGAAGAAATAAACCAAAATATTTTAAAAACCCTAAGCCAAACAGAAAGAGAAAAAATACTTACAAGAGTAAAAGACCTATTCCTCAGAGAAGAAAATCCAGTAAAAACCTTAGATTACCTAAAATACGGCATTGATGTAGAAATAAAAGAGAAAGATAAAAAGAAGATTTTAAAAATACATCTCATAGATTACAAAAACTTAGAAAATAACAGCTTTGTATATGCACCAGAAGCAG
>JALVKE010000194.1 GCA_027028005.1 Persephonella sp.
TTAGATAACTTTACCTTATATCCAAGTATTGGAAAAAACTTTGGAAAGTTATTAAAAAGATACTGAAAGTCAGTTTTAGGAATAAAAAATCTAAAATCTCCATCCCATATAAAATAACCGTTAAAATGTTCTTTCAAAAGATACTCAATCCCTTTATTCCATAAATAAGACAAGAAGCTATCAACTAAGAATCTTTCTAACCAAGAAAACTTTTTACCAGGTTTATCTGATACAAATAGGTTAAAACCCCTTTCCCAGTTTTTATCAACCCTTTGTAAATCAAAGTAATTGATAAAAAAATCTTTTTCCTCTATTGGAACCTTTATCTTTATTGAAAACTTGTTTCCCTTTAAAAATCCTATACTTATCTTTGTATCTGTCTTACCCAAAAATGTTAATCCATAGAAGCTATCACTATCTAATCTTTCAAAAAGAGTATTCCCCTTAAACTGTTTAAACAAAACATACTGAAATGTTATTGCAACTTTATCTTTTAAGCCTGCGTATCTAAAACCTAAAGTTTTAGCAAGGTCATTTGTATTTAGATTTCTTTTTACAAGTCTATATAGGAAATACTTTCCAGTATCTTTTATTGGAAATTCTGCAACTTCACTAACAATAAAATCCTCAGGCTTTTCTTTTACCTTCCAGCTAAATACTTTCTCCATCTTTCTCCATAAAAATTTTTTAAACATTATAAGATATTTGTAAAAATATTCAGATTTTGTTATAAAATTTGATTAGTTAGTATATAGTAACTAGAGAGGAGAAGTAGATGAATGAAACTACAGAGCTAATTCTTGCAATTGTTGTTTTTGGAATTATGTTTGGATTGATAATATTCTTAATGATTTACTGGTCTAAAAAGGGAACTGTTGTAGATGAAAGGGATAAAAAATGGTATAGCCAAAAGGAAAAAGAGAAACAAAATTAATATCTATAAAATCAAATATTAAAAGGTTAATGATGAAAAAGATTATTTTAAGTTTGGTTTTAATCTCATTTCCTCTCTTTGCTGAACAACTGGATCCTTACGGAGCCTGTCTAACAAGAGCAAATAAGACATTTAAAAGTAATATCTCAAAATGTGATGAAATGTTTTACAAAAAAATGATGAAAAATGAGTCTGTAGATCCTCAAAAAGCAGAATCTTATGCAAAGATGTTTCAGGCATGTATAGAAAGAGCTAAAGCTATATATATTATGGATAAAACAAACTGTGAAGTTTTATATAGGGAATAATGGGAAATTTAGATACAGTTTTAGAGGATATTTACAACAAAAATTTTAAATCTGCTCTTGATAAACTGGACAAAATAATTAAGGAAAATCCATCTGATAGAGCTTACCTTTTAAAAGGCAATATTCTTTATACACTGGGAAAAAAAGAAGAGGCATTAAAAAGCTTTCAAAAAGCCATTGAGTTAAACCCTGAAAATCATGAGGCCTACTATAACATAGGAAATATATATTTAGATCTTGGAGAACCTGAAAAAGCAATAAAATTTTTAGAAAAGGCTGTCTCTTTAAAAGAAAAAGCTGAATACTACAATGATTTAGGCTTTGCTTATCATCAACTTGGAAACTATAAAAAAGCTATTGAGATGTTTGATAAAGCAATAAAGCTAGATCCAAATCTTCCACAAGCTTACTATAACAAAGGCTTATCTTTAAGGAGACTTGGAAAGTATAATGAAGCTGTAAAGATGTATAATAGAGCAATAGCTATAAATCCAGAAGATCCTGATTTTTACTATAACAAAGGAATAGCTTTAAGACTTGCAGGAAAACCGGAAAAAGCAGTTCAGGCTTACAAGGAAGCTCTTAAGAGAAATCCTGAAATGTATAAAGCTTGGAATAATTTAGGAAATGCCTATTACGATCTTGGAAAATTAGAAGAAGCCTTAAAATCTTACAAAAAAGCAGTTGAAATAAATCCATCTTTTTATACAGCATGGCAAAATCTAGGAAACGTTTATTTAGACCTAGGAGAATACTCAAAAGCTACAGAAGCCTTTAAGAAAGCAATAAAAATTAATCCTAAATGTGCAGAATGTTATATGGATATGGGAATCGCTTTAAAAGAGTTAGGGAAATATAAAGAAGCTTTAGAGGCGTATGATAAAGCAAAGAAGTTAAATCCAGATATGGAAGCTTTAGCAGAATACAACAAAGCCTGTTTGTATGCAAAAATGGGGAAAAAAGAAGAAGCAAAAAAACACTTAAAAAAAGCTTTTGAAAAAGATTCTTCCTTAAAAGAATATGCAAAAACAGATCCAGATTTAAAAGATATAATCATCTAACTATTGATAAATGAAAAAAGCATAATTATTATTTAATAATAACAAGTAACATAGGAGATATTATGGAGCAAGATATAGATAAACTGCTAAAATTACAGGAGATTGATCTAGAAATAGATAGGCTAGAAAAATTAATAAAAAAAATCCCTGAAGAAATAGAAAATCTAAAGCAAAAAAAAGAAGAACTATTATTTAAATTTGAAAAGATCAATAATGATATAAAACATGCAGAAGCACGGAAAAAAGAAAAAGAGTTAGATATTCAAACATACCAAGATAGAATTCTAAAGATAGAAGATGCATTAAACAGAGTTAAAACAAACGAGGAATATAAAAGTTTATTAAGAGAAAAAGCTCAATTAGAAGAATCTATTATGGAAATAGAAGATGAAATATTAAATATAATGGAAGAAATTGAACATTTAAAAGAGGAAAAAAAGAAACTTGAAAAAGATATTGAACAGGAAAAACAAAGAATAGAAAATGAAATAAAGAAAAAAGAAAAATTACTTGAAGAAACAAAAAATAAATTAAAGCAGTTAAAAGAAGAAAGAGAAAAAATTAAAAAAGAGATATCCCCTCAATCTTTATCAAAATATGAATTGATTAAGAAAAAAAGAGGGAGTAAAGTAATTGCTATTATAAATGACGATACCTGTAGTGGATGCTATATGGTTATTCCTCCCAAGGTTTACAGTAATTTAGTTAAAGGAGAGCAGTTATTAACATGTCCTCACTGCGGTAGATTTTTATACTATAGATCCGTGTAAATGTTCTAAGTTATAGATATGTATATATAGATAAAGAATATTTAATAGGGGCTTTAAGCCCCTATTTTTTATTCAATTCCTCCTGGTGGTACATCTGGAGCAGAGTTTGCAGATATAACTTCTACAACAGATTTTCTACACCTATTCATTACAGGTACACCATACTCTTCAAGTATAGCCATCATCTCTTCACATGTTATAGTTTCTTTATCAATAAGAAGTTCAACAACAGCTACAACAGCATCCTTATACGTTTCAATTATATTTTTAGTTCTCTCATAAGTTTCTTTTAAAAGTTTTCTAACCTGTTCATCTATCTCTCTAGCAGTTGATTCACTTATCTCAGGTCCCTGTTGAGGGTTAAACATATTATTTCTACTTGTAGATACGTGTATTGGACCTATTTCATCTGTCATACCCCAGGAAGCTACAATTCTGTAGGCAAGTTCTGTAGCCCTCATAAGGTCATTTTCAGCTCCTGTTGTAATACCATCTTTTCCATAAAAAACTTCTTCTGCAGCTCTACCACCAAAAAGTTGGTGAAGTCTTGCCATTAAATCTTTCTTTGAGTACAGATGTCTATCCTCCTCAGGAAGATTTACTGTTACACCTAAAGCCATACCTCTAGGAATAATAGATACTTTATGTAATGGATCTGATTCCTTAAACATTATACCTACAAGGGCATGACCTACTTCATGGTAGGCGATTTTCTCTTTCTCTTTTGGAGTAATAGCCATACCTTTTCTTTCAAGACCCATCATAATTCTGTCCATAGCATCTTCAAACTCTTTCATTGTTACTTTTTCTTTTCTTCTTCTTGCTGCAAGAAGAGCAGCTTCATTTACAACGTTTGCAAGATCAGCTCCTGAAAATCCTGGTGTTCCTCTAGCTATTACCATTAGATCAACATCTTCAGCTAAAGGAATATTTTTCTTTCTAACGTGTACCTTTAATATTTCATATCTACCTTTAACATCAGGTTTAGGAACAGATATTTGTCTATCAAATCTTCCAGGTCTAAGAAGTGCAGGATCTAGAATATCAGGTCTGTTTGTTGCAGCTATTACAATAATACCTTCACTTGAATCAAAACCATCAAGTTCAACAAGTAACTGGTTCAATGTTTGTTCCCTTTCATCATGACCACCACCAAATCCAACACCGCTTCTAGCTCTACCTACAGCATCAATCTCGTCTATAAATACAAGACATGGAGCATGTTTTTTTGCAGTTTCAAAAAGATCTCTAACCCTTGCTGCACCAACACCAACAAACATTTCTACAAAATCAGAACCGGATATAGAGATAAATGGAACATCTGCTTCTCCAGCTATAGCCTTTGCTAAAAGTGTTTTACCTACTCCAGGATCACCGTAGAGAAGAATACCCTTAGGAGCTCTTCCCCCAAGTTTTTGAAATCTTTGCGGATCCTTTAGATAGTCTATAAGTTCTTTCACTTCTTCTTTAACTTCATCCATACCTGCAACATCATCAAGCTTTACATTAGGCTTTTCTTCAAGGTAGACCTTAGCTTTAGATTTTGCAAAAGAGAATGCTCTATTTGTTCCACCAGACATCTGCCGCATCATAAAGATCCATAAACCAATAAACAGCAAGATTGGAAGCCATGATATAAGAAGTGTAGTAAGCCATCCATTTTTTTCAGAAGGAACAACTTTTATTTTTACCCCGTTTTCAGTGAGAATGTCATATATCTTTGTGTAACCTTCAGGGACAGCCGTTTCTATCTTTTTTCCATCTTCAGTTATAGCTATTATCTCATCACCTTTTACAATAGCTTCCTTAATCTTATTCTCGTTTACCATGTTAACAAATTCAGTAAAGGAAACCTTATTATCTACAAATTCCCTTGTACCAAACATATTAAATGCTAATATCATTAAGGCTCCTATAAGGAACCATATTAAAAGACTTCTTGAGAACTGCACGTTTACACCTCCTCAATTTTAAAACATATAATTTTTTCTGAGTTTTTATCTACAGGAAATAAATTTGATCTTTTATAGCCAATTATCCACAATATTTTATTTCTGTATGTTAAAAGTGGTATGCTATCTCTCATATCTTTAGGAATTTTTAAATCTATCATCACATCTTTCAACTTTTTTTCTGAATTTCTACCAAATGGAATAAACCTATCTCCTTTCCTTCTTGGCCTTATTTCAAAAACTGGATTATCTTCATATATTGAAAAACAAGCGAATCTTTTATCATTAAATATATTCTCCCTCAAAATTTTTTCATCTGCATAAAAAGCTTTCACTTTTAGATTTGCCTCTTTTATTAAAACCTCTTCTCCTGGCTTTATTTTATATAGGTATTCCTTTAATGATTTTTTATTATAACCTTTTATTTTCAAAGTTTGATAACTTTTAGTAAGTATATACTTACCACCAATGCTATATTCTTTAGTTCCATCTCTCTTTTTAATGATTTTCATCAACTCATATAACTGTCTATAAGATAAAAACACACCTGTTTTTCTATATATCCATTCTTGTAAGAATCTATATTGAATAGCTTCAGATAATGTTAAAAACCATTCTAAGTTTATCTCATTCTCCTGAAATTTCTGTGAAAGTTTCTCTAATTCATTACTAAAAAAGTCTTCGTCAATATTAAGGAAGTAAGACATATATAAAAAAGATGTTTCAATAGAAGGATTTATCTCTTTTGCCTTTGGTATTACTAAGTGTCTAACTTTATTTCTTAAAAAGTCTGTCTCAAAGTTTGTAACGTCCACTCTATAGGGAATGTTATTCTCTTTGGCATAATTCTCTATTTCTTTTTTTGTTAAAAGATATAGCGGTCTTATAATATTTTTCTCTTTTGGTTTAAAACCTTTAATACCTTTTTTATTTCCCTGAATAAACCATAAAAACATTGTTTCAACCAGGTCTGATAAATGATGTCCTGTAGCTATTTTATTCAGATTTTCTTTTTTTAGTATTTCTCTAAAAAACTTATATCTTTCTTCCCGAGCTACTTCCTCTATAGATTTTTTTCTCTCTTTTGCAAGACTTTTTATATCAACGGATCTCGTAAAGACTGGAAGATTATATTTTTTACCAAATTCTATAGCAAAGGATTCATCTAAGTCAGCATCTTTATCTCTTAGTTTATGATTTAGATGAGCTAAAACTATTTTTTTTATTTTCAGAAAATTTTTAAGTTTAACTAAAAGATACGTTAGTACTGTGGAGTCTACACCACCTGAAAAGGCTACAAGAATTTTATCTTCTGGATTTATTAAATGAAATTCTTTTATTGCTCTTAAAAATTTTTTCTCAACCAAATTATTAAATGGTGGCGGTGGCAGGACTCGAACCTGCGACTCCGCGGATATGAGCCGCGTGCTCTAACCGGCTGAGCTACACCGCCACGTATTTTTATTGAGTAGTTAACTGTCTTTTTGCTTCAACAACTTTTCTTGCTATTCTAGAAACTCTTCTAGCAGCTTCATTTTTATGAATAGCACCTTTTGCAGCAGCTCTATAAGCTAACTTTTGAGCCAAGGGTAAAAGTTGTTCAGCTGTTTCAACATCTTTTTTAGATAAAGCTTCTCTTATTCTTTTAATAGCTGTTTTCATTCTAGAAATGTGATATCTATTTAACTTTCTTCTTTTCTCCGACTGTCTAATTCTCTTCTTTGCTGAACGTGTATGAGCCATCAAATCCTCCTTCTAATTTTGAGAGTAATAATTTATCTCAATAAGATTCAAAAATCAAGATATGTATTATAAAAGAAAATGTTACTGTTGTAAACAGCAATGAAATATATTATTCTAATTTTCTGTTTATTTTCAGTAATATGTGGAGGTAATAAATGGCAAATATTACAATTAGTTCTCTTGATTTTCCAAAAGTTTCAGAGCAACCTGTTGAGATTGTAGAAAGAAAAGGAACAGGTCATCCAGATACTATATGCGATGCTCTAGCTGAAGAATTGTCTATAGCTCTTTCTAAAATGTATAGAAAAGAGTGCGGAGCAATTATGCACCATAATGTTGATAAGGCACTTTTAATAGGTGGAATAGCAGATCCAAGATTTGGTGGTGGAGATATGATATCGCCAATAGAGGTGTATTTAACAGGTAGAGCTATAAATGAACTTAATGGAAGAAGGCTTCCTGTTGAGGAACTAGCTATAGAAACAGCTCACCAATGGCTCAGTGAAAATATTCCAAATTTAGATGTTTCTAAACATATCATAATAATTCCCAAACTAAAACCAGGAAGTAAAGATCTAGTAGAACTTTTTGAAAGATTTCAACTAAAAGGTGAAGTACCTCTTGCAAATGATACATCTTTTGGAACAGGTTATGCTCCTTTTGACGATACAGAAACTATTGTTTATGAGTTAGAAAGAGCTTTAAACAGTAAGGACTTTAAAAAGGATCATCCTTATGTAGGGGAAGATATAAAAGTAATGGGTGTTAGAAATGAAGATAATATAAATATTACTATAGCAATGGCTTTTGTTGATAAATATGTAAAAGATGTAAAAGATTATCTAGAGAAAAAAGAGATTGTTCAAAACTATGCATACTCATTAGCTCAAACATTAACAAATAGACATGTTAATGTTTTTATAAATACTGCTGATGATCCTGAAAATGAATCAGTGTATATAACTGTAACAGGGACATCTGCAGAAGCAGGAGATGATGGGCAGGTAGGAAGAGGAAATAGAGTTAACGGTCTTATAACTCCCTACAGACCTATGAGTTTAGAAGCTGCAGCAGGTAAAAATCCAGTATCCCATATTGGTAAAATATATAACACAGCAGCTATGGATATGGCAGAAAGAATTGTTTCAGAATTTGAAGAAGTTGAAGAAACTTATGTATATCTGGTTAGCCAGATAGGAAAACCTATTACTGAACCTCAAGTGTGTGATATTAAGTTAAGAACAAATAAGGATATAAAAAGTCTTGAAGAAAATGTTAGGAAAATAGCTGAGGAAGAATTAGAAAAACTTCCAGAGACTTGGAAGAAATTTTTAAATAGACATTTCAGACTTTATTAACTTTCATAAGCCTGCGTGTGCAGGCTTATCATATTTACACTTTCTGTAAAATATCACCGATAAAAGTACTATGCCTTACAACATATGCTTCCTAGGGATGTTGTTCGCCTTCGGCTCACCACTTTACCGTTAGCAAATGTTGCTATCATGAGATAAACTTATCCCTGACAGGTATTGCTTCCGTCGGTCGCCTAAATCAATAGATTTATCACCACACCTTACCACCGCTAGCTTACAGGAGATTTACCTGCCAAACTTACGGCTACTTTTTCTTTTTACATATCCCATTTAAGTATCATTGTAACTCTTGCAGTGTAACGGGAAATGTTAAGGATTTTAAAAATACTAAGTGGTTGTATCACAGTTAAAAAAATAGGGTTTTAGCCAATTATTTTCTATTCTAAAATAGAAGTAATGTAGAATTTAATTGAGAATAAAAGAAGATACAAAAACTAGATTTAAAAAGGAAAAAAAGACTAAAATATATGGCGGAGGGTGAGGGATTCGAACCCCCGGAGGGCTGTTAACCCTCAAGTGATTTCAAATCACCCGCCTTCGTCCGCTCGGCCAACCCTCCAAGCAGGTTTATTATTATAATAAAAAATTTTTAAAAATCAAGAGGTCTTTTTTTCCTCCTCTGAGTAAAGTTCTATTACAGGAATAAGTTTTTCATTCATTATCTTTACTAAAGTATTAAAAAGATCATACTCTGTAGTTCCATCATCAGGATATGTTGCTATACCCTCTATAATATCAAGCTCTGGCAGTGCTTTTTTAATTCTTTCTATAACTTTCTTTGCTTCAACCTTTGAAGTCTCAGGAAGAAACAAAAATACAAAATCATCTTCAACCTCAGAAACTACATCTGTTGAGCGTATCCCAGATCTAATTAAGAACGATATCTCTACAGATTTATCAATATCCTTAAAATACTTTACACTTTTAGCGAGATTAGGAGCGTATAAAAAGGCTATAGAGAAATTCCTCTCTTTTTTATACCTTTCTATTCTTCTAATTTCTAACTCAACTAAAGCCTTAAATACTTCAAAAGAGTATGTATTTTTTGTTTTAGACATCTTTTAACTCTCCTATTATTTCTTTGTCTAAAATTTCCCATTTAAGTTCATCTATCTCTTTTCCAAAATGTCCATAAGAGGAAGTTATCTTATAAATAGGATTTCTTAATTCTAATCTTTTTATAATTCCTGAAGGCGATAGATCAAACAATTCCTTAATTTTCTTTGTTAGCTTTTCCTTATCTATCTCTTTATCGGTTTTGATATCAATTGTAATAGGATATTCTGTCCCTATTACATATACAAGCTCTATAAGACAGTTATTTGCTAATCCTGCAGCAACAATATGTTTTGCTATCCATCTTGCCATGTATGATGCCGATCTATCCACTTTTGTAGGATCTTTCCCTGAAAAAGCACTTCCACCTGAAGGAGCAGCAGTTCCATAAGCATCTGCTATTGTCTTTCTACCTGTTAATCCTGTATCAGCCATAGGGCCACCAATTATAAACCTACCTATAGGATTTATAACAATGTTTGTTTTTTCATCTAGAAAGCCTTCAGGGATAACTTCTTTTATTACTTTTTCAACTACTGTTTCTTTTAATTCATATTCAGCCACGTATGGTTCATGTTGAATAAGTACCGTTATTGAATCTAATCTTATAGGTCTATTATTATCATCATATTCAACTACAGCTACAGCTTTTCCATCAGGTCTAAAGAAAGGGACTATATCCTCTTTTCTAAGTTCATCTATCTTTTTAACAATACCATTTGCTACGTTACAGGCTAATGGCATATAGTTTTCTGTTTCATTTGTTGCATATCCAACAACAATTCCTGTGTCTCCTGCCTTATCTCCTGACAAACCAAGGGCAAGTTCAGGACTTTGATCACTTATAGTTGTTATAACTCCTGCTGTATACCCGTCAAATCCATACTCAGGTTTTGTATACCCTATTTCTATTAATGTTCCCCTTACTATTTCAGGTATATCAACATAAGCGTCTGTGGAAAGCTCTCCTGAAACATGAA
Source organism: Persephonella sp. (assembly GCA_027028005.1). Taxonomy (GTDB): domain Bacteria; phylum Aquificota; class Aquificia; order Aquificales; family Hydrogenothermaceae; genus JAADDV01. The sequence goes on from JALVKE010000194.1 coordinate 10,181, forward strand.
CAAGACCTGTTGTTATAAGAGTTTCTATAGAAGAACGAGTATAAGGATCTTTTCTAAGAAGCT
>JALVKE010000195.1 GCA_027028005.1 Persephonella sp.
TAGCTTCAAATGCTATAGAAGCACCTGTTATAAATCTAACTGAGTTTTTGCCAATTTTTCCAAGGTATACATTATCAACAACTCTACCTTTTGAATCCCAAACTCTAGCGTAGATGTCAGCATCCCAACAAGAGTTGTTTGATACAACGATGTAGAACTGACTATCATCTATCATGTAAGGAATGTATGCTTCATCTCCATTTGGTTCCCATTTCTTGAAGTAAGCTTTACCATCTGCATCATAACAACATGTTCTATCTTTATTAATTTTACAATCTTTCGCAGTTTGTTCATTAAGAGTTACAGTGTAGGCAAGTTTTCCATCAGGATCATAAATTTTAAGATTTTCTTCAAGACCCCATCTTACCCACCAGAGTCTTTTTCCATTTACACCCATGTATACATCATCTATCCATTGCTTATCACGTTGTATATAAATTTTAGTTTTAGTACCATTTTTAGGATTACCATTTTCAACATCCGCTGTTAAAGTACAAGCTCTTCCTGGAGAAAATTCAATATCATTATCACTATTAGTAAGTTCATCACCATTATTATCTAAGAACATTCTATGTTTAGCAAAATCCAATGCCTTATAAGCACCTTTTCTAAGGTTATATCCATTTACACTATCACAAGCCCAGTTACCGTCTATATCATAGATAGAAGCACTAAATTTAGCAGTCCATTTCTTTCCACCACCTAAATCTTTTCCAAGAACAATATCATCGTCTACTAAACTTTTTCCATTTTCATCATTGTCATTATAAATAACTACCCATCCATCTGCTGCATCATTATCTGTACAGTGACTACCTTCTAAAATATTTTTCTGCTTATCTAATCCTATAAAAGCAGTACCAGGTTCATAATTTTTATCATAACACTTGATTAAACCTGATCTACTATTTTTACAAGTAGCAGTATTAAGTTGTGGATACATATTTATAATAGATAAGCTTGATCTCATGCTTAATGTAAACTGACATGCAGTATCTATAATACAGTAATCCTTAATAGTTTTATAACCATCTAATTCACCACTTCCTGGAGGACAACATGTATATCCAGTTGCTGAAATACATACTTTTTCATTTCCAACAGGTCTGCCACAAGTATTTGTAGTATTTGAAGCATAAAGATCTTTAGAAATGTTAATTACTGGCGCATATTTATAATGCTTGCTAGGTAATATAGGTGCTCCCGTTTTTCCATTTTCATCAAGTATGCTAGGTTCACCTGCTTCGTTACACCATAAGTAGTAAATAGCATTAGCAGGAATACCTCTACCTGCATCTCCAACATTTAGCTCAATAGAAGGCTGCCCTTGCACAGTATTTCTTGTTTCAGCAACAACAATCATATCCGCTGAATCGCCATCCCTGTTTATATCAAAACTAGTATCACCTGTACCATCCCCGTTTGTATCAATTCCATTATGTTCATAGAAAACTAACCAACATTTTTTTAGACCAGTTCCAAAAACTGCATTTTTCAGAGTAAAAACAATGTTATCAGCATTGTTTAACTGGTTAGCAGGTTTGTACTTAATAATAACCCCTGTTTTGTTTCCTAGAGGAGAAGTAGCATTAGGATCTAAATTGTAATCCTTATTAACGAGATAATCAGTAGCTTCACAAGGAACAGTAATTAGATCATTTGGACCATGAGTTCCTTTAAATTCAAAGTAAAATTCAGCTTGTGAAGTATGTGCTTTTGCAGCTCCAGCCATTACTCCAACAGCTGCAGCCCCAAGCAGCGCACTTTTTAATAGTTTGTGTTTCATCACACTAAACCTCCTTAAAAGTTTTTTTAATTAATCATTAGCTGTTTATTAATAAAGCAACCTTAATGCCAAATTTGTTTACACTTTGTAAATTATTGAAACATTTGTAAATTTTTAAAACAATCTTAATGTCAAATTATTTAACTGTTATTAAAATCGTAAAAATTTTTTACAGTGTCAATAGGAAATGCGGAAATTTATAGAGAAAATTTGAAAAGGTTAGTTTGATTTGAACAACTTACACTAGTGTAAAAAAAATTTACACCGGTGTAAATTTTTTTTACAAATTTTGTGATATTTTTGAGAAAATCTTATCTTGAAGAGAAAACATTACTTTTGCATCTTCTTCTGAAGTCTCATGATCGTAGCCTAAAAGGTGAAGAATACCATGAGTTAATAATCTAAGAACCTCTTCCTTGTAAGAGTGTCCTATCTCTTCAGCCTGCTTTTTTGCATAGGGAAGGGAGATAATAACATCTCCTAGAAGCCTGTATTTATATCCTGAAGGTGTATCTTCATCTAAAGGAAAGGAGAGGACATCTGTAGGCTTATCCTTTCCTCTCCATTCTCTATTTATATTTTGAATAGTTTCGTTATCAACGAGAGAAATGCTTAATTCTATATTATCTAGGTTAAGCTCCTTTAGTATTTTTTCAGCTATATCTTTAACAAAATCTTTTGTAATCTCTCTATCGTATACCTCTTTTGATACAAGTATCTTATTCATTCTTTTCTTCCTTTAACTGCTTTTCATTTTCATATCTATCATACGCTTGTATGATCCTTTGAACCACTGGATGTCTAACTACATCTTTTTCAGAAAAGTATGTAATGCCTATTCCCTTTACTCCTTGAAGAACCTTTAAAGCTTCAATTAATCCAGACTGGGAAACTTTTGGCAGGTCTATCTGAGTTATATCTCCTGTTATAACAGCCTTAGAACCAAATCCGATCCTTGTTAAAAACATTTTCATCTGTTCTTTTGTTGTATTCTGTGCTTCATCAAGGATTATAAAAGCATCGTTTAAAGTTCTTCCTCTCATAAAGGCTAGAGGAGCTATCTCAATAATATTTTTCTCAAGCATATCATTTATCTTATCTGCATCAACCATATCGTATAAAGCATCATAAAGAGGTCTTAAGTAAGGATCTACCTTTTCTGTTAAAGTTCCCGGTAAAAATCCTAATTTTTCTCCTGCTTCAACAGCCGGTCTAGTTAGAATAATTCTGTTTACTCTCTGTTGTTTTAGATAAGAAACAGCCATTGCCATAGCTAGATATGTTTTTCCTGTTCCTGCAGGTCCTACTCCAAAAGTTATATCGTTATTTTTTATTGTTTCTACATATACCTTCTGACTTGGAGTTTTTGCCATTACAGGCTTTTTTCTATGAGTAAATAGAATTGTTTCCCCTTCTTTAGAAAATAGCTTCTCTTTCTTTAGCTCTGTTTCGTTTTTAAAGCCTAGAGCTAGATTTCTAACATCTTGTGCAGACAAAATATGACCTGCTTCAAAGTAAGAAGCAATCTTTTCCATAAACTGCTCAAATCTATCAAGATTTTCTTCAGACCCTTCAACTATAAGACTTGTTCCTCTTGCAAAAATATCAACATCAAAAGTATCTTCAAAATACTTTATGTTTTCATCCTTATTACCAACAACACTGAAAAATGCTTCTGCAGGTATTTGAACTTCAAGTTTTAAAATAGCTATATACCTCCTAAGTTTAATTTCTAAAACGATAATTTATTCATATTTCTAAAAAATCAACTATAAGGTAAACCAACCTTCAGGAAGATCTACAATAATTCTCCTGTTTTTCAGATCAACCTCCTTAACAAATTCCTTTATAAAAGGAAGATGCCTGATTTTGTCATCAATACATTTAATAATAAGGTAAGCATTAGGAAGTCTATCATCTATCTTTATTATCTTTCCTATAACTTTATCGTTATACACAACATCCATATCTAGTAGTTGATATTCGTAAAAAGTATCTTTAGATAGCTTAGGAAGCTTTGAAGTTTCAACGTAGAAGTAATGATGTTTTATCTTCTTTGCTTTATCTAAATCATCATAACCCTTAAATCTAACTAGGCCTTTTCTCTTTGAATAAGCTTCAACCTCAAGTGGTTTAAAATTCCCTTCTTTATCTTTTATATATATAACATCAGGTAGTTTAAAGTTTGGTGGAAATATCTCTATCTTTAAATCTCCCTTAACTCCATGAGTTCCATGTATTTTCCCTGCAATAACCATATCCTCTTTTTTTTCCATCACTCCCCTCTTCTTGTTGCTATATTTATCTGCTCAACACCTGCTCTTTTTGCTAAATCCATAAGATGAACAACCTTTTCATATATAACTCTTCTATCTGCAACTACTGAAAGAGATTTTACTTTATTTTCTTTTAGATAAGTTAGTATCTCCTTATCTGATACTTTTTTTCCCTGAAAGTAGTAATTTCCATCTTTATCTACAAATATTTTTACTGGTTCAACAGATGTTTTTTCTGAAGTAGCTGTTGGAAGTTCCACATTTATTGAAGATATAGGTGCTAAAGTGCTAACAATTCCTAGAAAAAGAATAATAATAAAAGCTATATCTACAAGGGCTGTCATATCTATGATATAGCCTTTATCTTCAGACTTCATATACTTTTTAAAGTTCATCTTTACTTTCCTTTTGTAAGGATATAAATAAGTTCAGTTATGATATTTTCTAAAATAGATACAGTATAGGATAGCTTAGATCTAAAGTACCAGTAAGCTGCTAGAGAAGGAATAGCTATACTTAAACCAAAAGCTGTTGTTATAAGTGCCTGTGATATTCCTGAAGATAAAACAGCGGGATTTGTTAAACCTTCTATAGATAGAGCTTCAAAGACCTGTATCATTCCAGTAACTGTTCCTAAAAATCCAAGGAGAGGAGATATTGCTGCTATTGCTCCAAGGAGGTTTATATAACTTTCTAGTTTTGGTATCTCAACTCTTGCTACTTCCTCAGCTGCTAGTTCTAAATCTTCTTTCTCCCTTCTACCGTTCATATAAAACTCTAAAACATTTGCTATTATGTTAGTTGCTAAGCTTCTATGAACTTTTGCAGTTGTAATAGCTTCTGTAAATCTACCTTCCTTCAGATATAGAAATATAGCCTCCACTTCTTTTCTTGGAATAAGTTTTTTTGATGATAAAGAATAAAATCTTTCAATAATAAGAGCTATGGCTACAATCCCTAAAACTAAAAGGGGATACATTAAAGGACCCCCTTTTTGAAAAATGGAAACTATATAATCCATATTTACCTCCTATCTATTCCATACATGCAGGTAACGTTCTTTTTAGTTTTAATGCTTCCTTTCTTATTTTTAGTGGAACATCTTCTTTTAAAAGAGGTTTTATAATGCAGGATGCTTCGTATCTTCTTCCTAACTCTTTCATTAGTTTAGCTGCTTCTATTCTTGCTTTTTGAACAATATCTTTTGCTTCAGGGTAAAGGTATATAACATTCACAATGTTGTTTAAGGCTTCCTCTTTTTTACCTAGTTGTTTATAAATCATTCCTATTAGATAGTAGCTTTCGGCTACATGATTATAGTCTGAACCTCTGAGAGCTTCATTTAGATACTTAAGAGCATTTTGATAGTATCCTAGAATATACTGTATCTTTCCAAGGTAGTAGGCTATATCACTTCTCATTTTTGGAAATCTGTTGTATAGATCTTCAAAATAGCTTTTTGCCTCTGTGTAATCTCCATTTTTAAATAGAAGCTGAGCTAGTTTAAGTTCATTTTCCGGTGTTCTTGGAAGCTGTTTTAATACCTCTATTGCATCCCCATACTTTCCAAAGCTCTCAAAAGCTTTTGCTAAAAGCTCTCTTACCTGGATTGCATATTTCCCATTTGGATATCTATTTAGATACTCTCTAAGAAGAACAAGAGCCTTTCCTTTCCTACCATAGTTAAACTCTATATATGCAAGTTTATAAAGGGCATACTCACTCTCTTCTACATCTTTTTCAATAACTTTTTTATAAAGCTCTTTTGCTTTTTCATATTCTCCTTTCTGTGCATATGCATCTGCAAGCTGGACAAGTAAAAGATTTATAAATGGGTAGTTAGGATATTTTTTTATAAACTCTTCTATCTGTTTTGTAACATCCTGGTCACTTCCTTTCATCTCTAAAAGAGCTAGCTGGTATGCTGCTTCTATAGCCTCAGGAGTGTTAGCGTGTTTCTGTATGTATTCTTGGTATATCTGTCTTGCTTTTTCTTTATCTCCAAGATTGTAGTATGCATTTGCTATTTTAAGAAGTGCTCTATCTGCCTCTTTTGTATTTGGAAATCTGTTTATAACATCCTGAAAAGCTTTAATAGCTTGATTATAATCACCTTGAGAGAAAAATATATATGCATACATATATGCAGCTTTTCTTGCTATATCATCACTTCCTTCTGATAATGCTTTTAGTATGTTCTTAGCTTCTTCAATATTTCCCTTCTTTAAATATATATATGCAAGTAAAAACTTCCCTTTTCTATTGTTTAACAGCTTAGCAATTCTCTCAGCTGTTTCTAAATCCCCACTATTAAAAGCACTTACAGCTTTCATATAAAGATCTGTAAATGATATTAACGCCTTATCGTACAATTTTTTCTTGAAGAAAAACCAACCTAGAAGATTTTTTGCATAATCATTGTCGTACTTTGCTAACTCTTTCACAATTTTTAATAACTTATCATCTTTGTTTGCATAGTAATAGATATCTGCAAGATACTTAAGAGCTTCCTTTTTTATCTCTATATCGCTACTTTTCTCATAAGCTTCTTTTAGATATCTTTCTGCTTCTTTTAAATTCCCAAGTTTCATCAATGTAAATGCAGTGTATAGTTTAAAGAGAGGTTCATCAATATCTTTCATAAGCATATAAGCATATTTATACTTCCCTGTATTGTACGCAGCTACAGCTATTTTCTTTTTTAGAAAGTTTTTATACTCAGGAGATATCTGCAAGGATTTCTGAAGAAGAGCAAAACTATCTTCAAACTTTCCTTGCTCTGAAAAGGCAGAGGCAAGCTGCATATATATATTTTGAGCTAAAATTTTGTTTCTAGTTTCTAGTGTTCCTGCTTTTTCTAATGCATCTTTATATCTCCCCTTTTTAATATCAATAACAGCAAGACCATATATAACATAGTCAGATATTTTATCTATTGTTCCATATCCTTCTATAAATGCTTTAAATACTTTTTCTGCTTCTTCAAGGTTCCCTAAACTTAAGTAATCAAATCCTTTTATAACAAGTATTTGTTTTTGATACTTATTGTCTTTTAAGGATTTTATATATTCAAGAGATTTTGCGAAATCCTTATTCCAAAAGTAAATATAACCTTTCATATACCTGCAGTAATCAATAAAATTAATATCTAAATTATCACAGGGAATTTTAGATAGGATACTAAATGCCTTTTCTTTATTTCCTTTTAAGAGATATAAAACTCCCTTCCAAAATAGTATATTTTCGTTATCAAGTGTTGTTTTTTCTAAATATTTTTCCGCTTCAAGAACATTTCCAAGCTGAGTTGCAACAATAGCTGCAGAAAAACAAGCAAAATCTTTTTCATAAAAAGGTTTATCAAATTCACAAGCCTTTTTCAGATATTTATAAGAGGCTTGTATATTACCTAGTCTATGCTCAATAATACCTAGTATATAAAATGCCTTTCCTGTTTCAGGTTTATCTTTCGTAACTTTTATTGCTGATAAAAGTTTTTCCTCAGCTGAAAAGTATCTCTTATTAAAAAGATCATCTATAGCTGAAGATACAAGTGCATTCTCCCTTGGAAGACCAAAAAAAGATTTCGGCTTTTTAATATCAAAGATTGGAAGTTGAATATAGTATGGAGGAATAGGATCTATATCTTCAGTAAACAGTTTTATCTGTATTTTTTCTTTTAACTGAAGTTTCTCTGGAGGTTTTAAAGGAGGTTTTTCTTCTATCCTTTTATTTATTATTTCTAACGGAAAGGTTACACTAGGTAATGTTAAAGCTGGTTGTGTGGTCTCTGCAAATGTTTTTATAGAAAATAATATTAAAAGAAAAGTTATTAATTTCTTCATACTGCTACCTCTAAGATTTTTTTAGCTTTTTTAATATCCTCTGCTATTTGTGTTTTTAAATCTTCTATACTTTCAAATTTTTTTTCGTCTCTTATTCTTGAAAGAAATATAATTTTTGCATATTCATCTTTAATATCAACAGATTTTTCTATTATGTGTGCCTCAATTACTAAATTTTTACCATCAACAGTAGGTCTATATCCAAAGTTTATAACTGCTGGATATGTTTTTTTATTGATTTTAATAAATCCTACATAAACACCGGTTTTTAAGCATAAATCTTCAGGAGGTTTTATATTGATTGTAGGAAATCCTATTTTCTGTCCTAATTGATTCCCTTTTATAATCTTTCCCTTTATACAATACTTTCTACCTAAAAAATATGAAGCTTTTTCAACATCCCCTTTCTTAAGCAACTCCCTTATTAATGTGCTGCTTACTCTAATATCATCTTTAAGTATAGGTTCAACAATTTCCAGTTTAAATCCTAACTCTTTTTCATACCTTTCAGCAAAAAAAACATTTCCCTCTTTTTTATATCCAAACTGCCAGTCATAACCAACAACAATATGCCTACACTTTAATTTATCTGTTAGAAATTTCAAAAAATCTTTTGCTGAAATTTTGCTAAAAGATTTATCAAATTTTATTATAAAAAGATAATCTATATTTTCCTTTTCAAGAAGCTCTTTTTTAGTTTCCATATCTGTAATAGTACATGGAGCATTTTCTGGATTAAGAACTTTTTTAGGATGGGGATCAAACGTTACAACAAGAGACTTTCTGTTTGTTTCCTTTGCTCTACGTTTAACCTTTTCTAATATCTTTTTATGACCAATATGAAAACCATCAAAACTTCCAATTGTACATACAGTTTCTTCTTTTAATGGTAAATCTTTTTTATCTAATATTACCATTCTTCTTCTTCTAAATACCTCCTGATAGCTTCTTCTATTACAGAATAACTAAAACCTCTGTATGATAAAAATTTTACTATTTCTTTGTAATCTTTGCTTTTCTTATATTTAAATCTTAATGTATAAAGAGCCGCCTCTAACTCTTCTTCAAAAGTAATGTTTAGATCTCCTTTTCCTTTTTTACTAAACAGTTTTTTTCTTATATATGCCGGACTTTTTCCTTTTTGAAGATAACGTTCCTTCAGGCGTTTTTCTAACTGTTCATCATTTATATAACCTTCTTCTTTTAAATTGGAAATAACTTCTTCTACATCTTTTTCATTAAAACCTTTAGAGAGCAATTTCTGTTTAAGCTCTGATGAAAAGTAATCTCTTTTTGAAAGAAGCTTGAAAGCATAGGATTTTATCTTATTTTTCATTTTTATATTCCTATTGTAGTTTAAAATAATATTAAAGAAAATTTATATTAACAGTTAGTAGGATTTATATGGAAAATCGTTTTATAAGATTAATATTTATTTTTACATTACTTGTGTTTCCAGTACAGTCTTTTGTGGTATCTAATATAGTAAAAGGTTTAACCCCTTTTAATGTTTTAATGATAATATTGATAATAGTTATGTTTTTTTCTAATAAAAAATTTTTTTATTATCTACCTGTATTTATTCTTATATTTTTGACTTACTTCTCCATTCAAGAAATATTTAATTCTTATTATGCTCTAGGATACAAAAATAAATATATAGCCTATATAATAACCTTAACAAAAACACCTTACTATTTAAGTATTATACGAAAAAGTTTTGTTACACAATTTTTATACTTACTTGTAGTAGTTGCCTTTTTTATATTGCTATTACAATATCAAAAATATTATAAATATAAAGATTTATTAAAATTTTCTTTTATTGCTATTTGGATTTTTATTTTATATGGTTGGTTTGAATTTTTTGTTTTTTTAATAACTAAGCAGAATCCAGATTTTATATCTAATAGAATCGCAGGAGAGGATTTTCAGGTAGGTTTATTTGAGGTAATTTCTATTGGTGGAGTGGATATTCAAAGAATAAAATCTTTAGCTGGTGAACCTTCTATGTTTGCCTATACAGTAGTTCCTTTTTTTATACTAGGATATTATTTAAAGAAAAAAATTTTTACCATAATTTCATTAATAACTCTTATTATTAGCACTTCAACAACAGCTTTACTTGGCTTAGTTTTATTTGTTATATTAGATCTGATTATCTTTAAAAGGAATGTTGTAAAAAAAATATTTCTGTACTTAACTTCTATTTTAATATTATATTTAACGTTCAAAGATATTTTTGATGTACTTTTAGATTTGGTTATATCTAAATTAACATTGGAAAATATATCTGGTATTCAAAGATATACATATTTTTATAAC
>JALVKE010000196.1 GCA_027028005.1 Persephonella sp.
GACCACTGACTATCGACTACTGACTATCGACTACCGACTATCGACTACCGACCATCCCTGCGCCAGTCATACACTAGATACCCGATACAACCCAAAAATGTGAGGGCGGAGATGGCCAGGCCGATTTCGAACCAGTCCTGGGGCTTATAGCTAATGACAATTTCCAGATCCCCGGTCTCATCAATCCAGAAGCCGTTGATTAGGGGATGATTGTCTTGACGAATAACTAAAATACGTCTATTTTAAACACAAAATTAATGTGACATGTTTTGGAGTATAAAAATGAAGAGAACCACGATATGGATAAATGAGGAGCTATTGGAGGAAGCCCTAAAGCTCACGGGAGCTCGTTCTAAAAGGGAGGTTATCGAGGCCGGGCTGCGATTATTGGTACGCTGGCATAATAAAGAACTCTTACGAAAGGAACTGGGCACTTTTGAACTGGATTTGAGTTTAGAGGAACTGGAAAAGTTGAGAAATGCTCAATAAAGCTTATCTAATAGATACCTCGGTCTGGATCTTTGCTCTCCGAAAACAGTTTAATCCTTTTATTAAAGAGTATGTAGACCGGTTATTAAAAGATCACATCGTATTAATTAATGGAATGATAAAATTGGAATTGTTGGGCGGAGTCAAAACAGAAAAGGAATTTAATCGTTTAAAATCCAGGCTTGATGCTTTAGAAGAGATAAAAATTGATAATAGCGTATGGGGAATAGCCTATCAAATAGCTTTTAATTTACGACAAAACGGAATTACAGTTCCATATACGGACATTCTAATTGCAGCTTCTGCTATCAAAAGCAAGGCTATTCTCGTCCACATTGATAAGCACTTTGATATGATAGCGCGTTATACTAACTTAAAAGTGAAAAATTTAATTGGGAAATTAGAGAGTTAATAAACAACACCCAACTTTATTCACTATTTTTCTTTCCATTTGAGGATCCAATAAATACTATCTCAATTTAACAAGTTAATTCTTGAGAGATATATTGTAATTTTTATAAAGTTATGCAATTATAATTAATATAATTAACACCAATTTGTTTTGCAAGAACTGAAGAGAAATATATCTTGAGCAGAAAAGGTTCGCTTTCCTATACGCAATCCCTCGTAACCCTCGAACTTAGCTCTACCTAATACGACTTTGTTTTTTCCAGGCTCGGCGATAATAACTTTTCACGAATTTTTCAAGAAGAATAAGAAGAAGTTTACCTGTAACCTTAAATTCTCCTACTACGTAATAGTAAGAAACATTTCGGAGAAATTCTAAAACGAACAAGCTAAAAATAGTCGTAAATGTTAAAAAGATTCTTTTAGAACAAAAGTAAAATAAAACAAAAAGAATAGAAAATAAATAACAAAGACTATAAAAAAATAAACTAAAATTAAAACCAATCCAAGCTCCTGTTTTAAGTAAAAGACCCACATAAAAAGGAGTAAATGCTAAAAAGGCAGTAACGAATATTTTAGGACTTGTCCACTTTTGCGGAAAAATTCCAATCTTCATAATTGCACCTAATGTTCCTATTAATAAAGGTAAAATTAAAGGGATAACACCGAAAATAATTCGTTCTATTCGAGAACGAGCCCTAAAAGAAATTTCAATGCCTTCTTGAAGCTGTTTAGGAGTTAAAGGACAAGAATAAGTTATTCTTTTATTCTTGTTTGGTTCCCATATATCGTGAAACCATAATTCTTTATCTTTGATTCTAACTTTAGTAAAATTAGAAAGAAGGGAAAGCTCATTTGGAAATTGCAACTGAAAATAAAGATCTTCAGTGCTTAATATTTTATCAAATTTCAAAGAAAAATCAGCAGAAATAAAAGGAAAAGCACTTGGCCCATGTACAGGCCTTGATCGATAAGAAGGATATACTGTTTGGGCAGTAATAGTTATAATTGTAGCGTTATTACAAACAACAACTATAGTCTTATCTTCTTCTCTAACATTAATTGCTTTACTAATATTAAAAACTCTTTCTTTGGGCAAATAAATAGTAATTTCAGAAGAAGATAATGAAAAAGTAATGGTATATAATACTCGGCTATAAATGTGTGGAATAGTAATAATTATTGCATTTTTATAACATGAAAGAATTTCTTTACACTGGCAAATCAAGATAGACATTTCATACAACTCCTAATCACTCACGCCTTTCTATGCCAGTCATACACCAGATACCCGATACAGGCCAAAAAAATGTGAGGACGGAGATGTCCCTTTTTGAAAATACTTCTTTTACGAGAGCTTTGCAAAACTTCTCCTCCCCCTCTGGGGGAGGCGGGGAGGGGGTAAAAATCCGTCGCTTTTTCCCTCCCCTGCCCCCTCCCAAAGGAGGGGAATTGAATTATACAAAGGTCTCATTACAATTTTCACAGAGCTGAAAACATCCTTTGCAGGATCAATGGTTTTTGAGTATTCGATTTAAAATTCTTTTATAGATCTCCTTCTTATGCATGTTACCACTTCTTTTAGATCTTCCCGTACACAATAAACTATACGATAGTCTCCAACTCGCAAACGATAAAAGCCTTTCAGACCTTTTCTTAAAGGTTTTCCGTAATTTTTAGGAGCTTTTTCTAACCGTTCTTTAATTGCCTTTTTAATTCGTTGTCTTGATTTGGGATCTATCTCTTTCAGATCTTCTTTAACTTCTGGCAAATATTTCAAATTGAAAATCAATCCCAGATCTCCTCATGAGACAAAGTGCGTTGAGGATTGTATTCCTTCATTCTTTCCTTAGCTATTTCCACCAAGATCTCATCTTCCCATATTTCTAAGGCCGCTTTTAGTAAAAGCTCTACAGTTTCCTCCATACCAACGTTCCTTTCTAAAGATAGTTTTTCTAACTGATCATACACTTCTTTAGGTAGAGTTATATGCATTTCCTTTCTTTCTTCTAATCTCATCGTTCTTCTCCTTTTTCCTTGCGAATTATTTCTTCAGATTATACTCAAACATTTACTCGAAAATAAGGTTTCGGCCTTTTTTGGCCCCAGAAGACCTCCTAAGCCCTTTTGCGCCAGTCATACACCAGATACCCGATACAGGCCAAAAATGTGAGTGCGGAGATGGCCAGGCCGATTTCGAACCAGTCCTGGGGCTTATAGCGAATGACTATTTCAAGATCTCCGGTCTCATCAATCCAAAAGCCGTTGATGACTCCATATGTGCGAAAAGGAAAGATTTTTCGCTGGTAGTTTTTATTTTTATAAACAACTAATTCCCAATTAGGATCATAAGTATGTTTAAAAACTAAAATGAATGGAGACTTTACTTTTAAACTTATATAGTATTCCGTGGCATTCTTTTTCTTTATTTTATATTTAAATTTTTGTTCTCCTATCGGTAAAATATCAATCCCTTTAAGAGTTATATTGTTTGATGTGTTTATTATTCTATAATAATCTTTAGCTTTAAATTGGTTTTGGGATTCTATATATGAATAAAAGCATAATATATCAAGCATAGATAAATTTGTAGAATGATAAATAATGCCCTGTTTATAAAAAGATAAAAGGCCATCAATTTCTTTGTTAATTTTAACTAATATCCAATTATTTTTTTTATATATAATAT
>JALVKE010000197.1 GCA_027028005.1 Persephonella sp.
GCCCATAGTCACGTATTTCGAAAATGAAATAAAAAAAGCTTTAAATTTATCTTCTACTAAAAATATAAATAAAATTTTAAAAGAAAAATACGAAAAATTATTTAAATATTTCAATGATGAGTTTGAAAGTTTGTCTCTAAATTTCACACATTCACTTGAAGCATTTTTTAATTTTGCTTATTATCTTCTACAAATCTACACTTGGTCTATTCCTGCAGCAACGTGGTCTCAAGAAGACAAAAATAGACACTATCCTGACATATCCCTTTTTGACCATTCCAGAGTATTATCTGCAATAGCAACCTCTTTATATGACTATGCTTTAGAAAAAGGAATAAAACCAAGTAAAAACACTACTAAAGATTTTGATGAAGAAAAAGCTTTTTTACTTATTGAAGGAGACATAGGTGGAATACAAAAGTTCTTATTTAATATATACAAATCTTCGGAAGCTGCAGAAGCAGAGTTTTCTATAGCTAAGGCTCTCAGAGGTCGTTCATTTTTCTTATCTATGGTTCCAGAGATTTTTGCAAGATACATATTAGACAAGCTTGGCTATCCTATAACTAATGCCCTTTACATTGGCGGTGGTAAATTCCAATTATTAATAGGGAATACAGAAAATAATAGGAGACAATTAGAAAAAATAGAAAAAGAAATTAGTGAATATCTTTTCAAAGAATTTGAATTAGAACTAAATTTTTCTCTGGCAACATGGTCTTTTAAAGGAAAGGAGTTTAAACAATCTAATGGATTTTTGAACCAGATAGAATATCTACAGCAAGAATTGGATAGAAAGAAAAAGCAGAAAATTGGTGAGCTACTTTTTAAAGAACTTGAAACATTAGAAGAAGCTACAAAAGAGCTTTGCCCTTCTTGCAAGACATTAAAAATTGAGGAAAATTCAAACTTCTGTAAATGGTGTGATTTGTCCCAAGAAATCGGAAGTAAAATTCCAAAAATAAGCCACATTGCATTTACAAAAAACAATTCAAATTCCTATAAAACTGTAATAAATCTTGGAAAATTTGGAAAAGTTGTTTTATTAAGTAAAGAAGAAATAAACAAAATAAAGCGAGAAGAATTTAATGAGGTTCTAATATTAAACGAACCTAAAATCAGTGATAAAAATAATGGTTTTAAGTTTTTAGGAAACACAGTTCCCATTATCACAAACAGTAATATAGAAATTTTACTTAAATATAGTGATGATAATATTCCTATTGCAGAAGGTAATGTCCTTCCCTTTGAAGTTTTAGTTAAGTTTGCACAGGGAGACAAAAAATTAGGGTATTTTAGAGCTGATGTTGATAATCTCGGATTAATATTTAGTGATGGACTACGACATCATGAAACCAAAACAGGAGAAGATGAAAGTCTATATACAATTTCCAGAATAGCATTTCTTAGTAGAATGCTTGATTTGTTTTTTAGTGGTTATCTAAATAAATTAGCAGAAGAAACAACTCAGGAATATTTAAAAGAACTTATAGAAATTGTTGAAAAGGCAGAAAAGGACCCAGTTCCATTCGATAGAGAGCTTAAAGATATTATTGAAGATATTAGAAAAAACAATTTGAAGGATAATTTTATAAATTCTCTAATCTATATTGTTTATTCAGGTGGAGATGATTTATTCATAATAGCACCGTATAATCTGGCTTTAAAATTTGCTCAAAAAATCCGTAAAGAATTTACAAATTATACTGCTAAAAATCCAGAATTTGGTTTATCCGGTGGTTTAATCTTTGCAAGGCATAATTTACCAATCAACTTAGTTGCTAAGTATGCGGAAAACTTAGAAGAAAAAGCAAAAGAAGGAACTAAAGATAAAATCGCCATTTTCCAAAAGGCTTATAAATGGAAAGATTTTGAGATAGGAATAGGATATTTAGCAAGTTGTGAAAAAGAAAAGGAAGATATTGTTTACTTTTCTGAATTAGAAAAAATAGCAAATGATTTTGAAGAGTTATATAACAAGAAAATAGTTAGCAGAGCATTTTTATATAACTTATTAAAGTTACACAAACTATATGTTGAACAAATTACTAAAGAATTATCTGAATGCAAAAAAGAGAAAGAAACTGTCATAAATCACATCATATATCCTAAACTTCATTATCAGATAGCCAGAAATGTAAACGACAAAGATAAAGAATATGTCAGAAATAAGCTTATACTTCCGTTATTAGATATAAACAATAAATGGATTTTAAAAAATTTAGACACAATTGTTTCACTGGTTTTAATGAAAACAAGAAGAGGAGGATAAAATCATGAATTCAACTAATATAGTTAGAATTCTAACACCAGATTTAGAGGATAAAGTTAAAAAACTTATTAAGTTAAGGCAAGAAATTTCAGAATTGAGAAAAAAAAGAAATAATAGAGAAGCAAATAATAAAGAAAAGTCTTTAAACAACATTTATAAAGATTTTGTAGAAAAAGTTTTGTTAACTTTACAAGATGAAAATGTAACTCTTTCAAATATAGATGAAGAAGAGTTTATTAAACCTGAAGGTATATGTGAAGGAATAGCAACTGGAATAACGTTTAAAAGAACACAATTAAGAAAATTCTTTGCAGAAATTAAACTAATTCAAGAAAAAGCAAAAAATGAAGAAATTAATTCAATAGATATTACAAAGCTTATACCAAAATTAGCATATTCAAAAGCGCGAGGATTAATAGATGAAGAATTTTTTAAATTAATGAAAGAATTACTCAGCAAAGTAAGAAAAACAAGGAAAAAATCAGATTACGATAAATTTGTTGATATTTTTGAGGCAATAATTGCTTATCATCTCTACTATAATCCAAAGGAGGACTAAACAATGCCTAATCAAACTTTAAAACCACTCAAAGGATTTTTGACCCTGAAATATAAAATTGAAGTTTTAACTGGCTTACATATTGGTGGCTCAAAAGATAGTATTGAAATTGGGGGAATAGACAATCCAGTAATTAAGTTGAAAACATTTAAACTTAATAACGACATTCTTTCCGACATTCCATATATTCCTGGTTCTTCTCTTAAAGGGAAAATTAGAAGTTTATTAGAATTGGCTAAAGGTGTATATATGGAAAGGCTACAAAAAGGAATAACTAAAATAGAAGATTTAGGTAAACCTTGTGACTGCGGAGAATGTGAAATTTGTAAACTCTTTGGCACTGGTGGAAACAATATAAAAGAGCCTATAAGACTTAGATTTTCCGAATTCTATCCTACAAAAGACACAATTGAAATGTGGAAAACATACTTAGGCGAAGTTTATACAGAAATGAAAACAGAAAACGTTATAAATCGTATTACATCTACAGCTCAACACCCAAGGCATACAGAAAGAGTTATTGCAAATTCTGTTTTTGAAGGAGATATCACATTTAGAGTTTTTGAAGATGATGGGAAAGAACTTATTGAAACTTTAGAGAAAGGACTAAAACTTTTAGAAAAGGATTATTTAGGGGGCAGTGGTTCGAGAGGATATGGTCGTGTAAAAGTTCATTTCTGTGATTATGAGTGGTATAGCACAAAGGATGAAGATATTCCTCCAGAGATAAAACAGC
>JALVKE010000198.1 GCA_027028005.1 Persephonella sp.
AATTAAAGAGATATACAATGAAAATCTCTTTATTGTATGTTCTCCAAAACCACCATCTTACTATATTCATCCGAATTTAATTGAGTATATCTCGGAGTTAAAATTTGTAATTGATGAATATATAAATTTGAAAAATATATATAAACCAGAAATTCTTAGAAAATTAAAAAATAAAACCATCATCCTTCAACCAGAAAGTAATCTAAGAGAAAGAGTTAAAAAAGCTCTAAAACTGCAGGATGAACTTTTAAAAAGAGGCATAGAAAGTAGAATAATCCCTCAATGTCATAAAGTATTAGGTCTTCCTTAGGTTAATAGACTAAAAAGCTTATTTGCTTTAAGATATTTTCAATATAATAAAAATACAAAGGTGAGAAATGGAACTTCTTCAAGCTATTATTTTGTCTATTAGAGACCTAGGAAGATGGGACATAAAGATTATATCTATTGTTAATGGAATTATATGGCTTTTTATATGGATAGGAATAGGATATTTTTCGTGGGATTATATCTTTTCATTTACTATGCAACTTCTAAATCTTATTCCTTTCTCCTTTATTAAGTTTAGTGGTGGATATGTTATCTACACTATACTTGGTATACAGGCAATCTTAATAACTATAGGAATTTTATTTGCTTTATTAAATGAACCTATAGAGAGGGCTCTTGAAAAAACTCACTTTCATTATTTAGGCATTACCATTGGAATTGCTGTGATACTATTTTGGGGTTTTATATTTTTTGTTTTTAAAGATGAAATTCTTGGTTATATTTTTCATGTGTTAAAAGTTTTACCCTTTAAAACTGTTGAAGAGTTAATAGGTGCTTTTTTAGCAGTCCTTTATCTATATCTTCTATATACAGCTTCTATATTTTTTTCTTTCCTTTTTATATCCATTCCAAAGTTAAAACAACTAGCTAAACAGGAATATCCTGATATAGAGATAGGAAATATAAACTATCCAAAACTCTTTTTTATTCTTTTAAGAGATTTTATTATCTTTTTTGTGCTTGCCATTATTTTATACCCTGTTATGTTAATTCCTGTTTTAAACTTTTTAACGCTTCTTCTTTTGTTTGTTATATCTATAAAGGAAAGTTACTACTACCTTATAAAATCTATGTTTAAAGAGCATATATCTAAAATAGAACTGTGGATTATTTCTCTTATATCAGCGATGTTAAACTTCCTACCTGTAATTAATATTTTTTCTCCTGCATTTGAGATTTTGACCCTTTATCATCACGCTCTAGAAAAGAAAAAGAAAAAACTAAAGCTAAATTAACTGTTTTATGATATTTACTCCATAGCTGGTGCCTATTCTGTCTGCACCAGCTTTTATCATAGCTAAAGCTGTTTTGTAATCCCTAATACCCCCTGCTGCCTTAACTTTTAACTGTTCTCCAGCTAAACTTTTAAATAGTTTAACATCTTCAACTGTAGCACCTTTTGGCGCAAAACCTGTTGATGTTTTTATAAACTCAGCTCCACTGTTTTTAACTAGCTTTACAGCTATAACTTTTTCATCATGATTTAGATAGGCTGTTTCAACAATTATCTTGTGAATACAGTTTTCAGTATACTGAACTAGAGTTTTTAATTCGTTTTCTACATAAGAAAAATCTTTTGATTTAAAAGCAGATATATTCCAAACAATATCAAGCTCATCTGCTCCATCTTGGCAGGCTAGCGTAGCTTCAAGAAGCTTTGTCTTTAAAAGATTTGCTCCTAGAGGAAATCCTACAACAGAACAGACCTTGACAGACCTGTCTTTTAGTTGATTCTTTGCAAAGGATACATAGAATGGATTTACACACACAGCATAAAAACCAAACTCAACAGCTTCTTGACATAGTTTTTCTATATCTTTATACGTCGCATAAGGTTTAAGATTTGTATGATCTATATATTTAGCTATGTTTAAGGACGAAGGCATACCATAAATCCTCAGATTTTTCAGGTGATTCTGGTTTTGATATTTCCTCAACTATTTCAAGATTATGAGCTTTTGCCAAGTCTAAAAACTCCTTTTTCTCTTTATCCTTAAAAATACCAGAAATAATCAGATACTTTTTAAAATGAGAAGGAATGTACTTAAAATATTTTCTAAAAATATCTATTTGAAGGTTTGCAAGAATTACATCAAACAAATCATCTATATCTTCAACAGATTTTTCTTCACAATCTATATTAACCTGATTTTCCCAAGCGTTTATCTTGCACTCTTCTACAGCTTTATCATGTATATCTATAGCTTTTACTTTCGAAGCTCCTAGCTTTGCAGCAGCTATTGCTAAAATACCTGTTCCTGTTCCTATATCTAAAACAGAATCACCCTTTTTTACATACTTAGGAAGAAGAGACAGAACCAGTTGAGTTGTTGCATGTAATCCAGTTCCAAAAGCCTGTGCTATTTTCAGTTTTATTGGAATAAGCTCATTTTCCTTATATATTTCCCATTCAGGAATAATGATAAATGGTGGTATCTCAATAGGTTTAAAATTTTCTTTCCATTTTTCTTCCCAGTTTTCTTCTTGCAGATCCTCTTCCAGCACTATCTTTCCATTTCCGAGATCTTCAAATATTTCATTAACAGCAGATTTTAAAGAATTTACCTCGCTATCCTCTGCATAAATAGCAAAAATCGTATTTTCCTCATCTTTATTTATAATTTCCAGTCCATAACCATTTAACTCAACAACAAATAGCTCAAAAAGATCTGTTGGAATCTGATATATCAATTTTTTCATACTTAAACTCTTTTTATTTCAAAGATAAGATTTCCATAAACATCGAAGAAAAATCTTACTTTTAATGATTTACCATTAATGTTCTTTGTAAGTTCTATAAAATCTTTTACTTCAACATCTCCATTACTTTTTATTCTTATCCTTCTGTAATGAGTAGCTTCCTCTGTTTTCAAAGAGTAGGTTATTTTTAAGTGGATTCCATCTGAGTATTCAATCTTTTTTATCTCATCAAGATCTGGGAGAGGAGCAGTTTCTATTTTTTCAAGCCAATCTTCATATAGATCTGGTTGTTCCACAGATATCTTTAGATAATCTTCTATTTCCTCTACATTAATTTCTGAAAGCTCCTCTTCCAGTATTGCTTTTACATAGGAGAGAAATTCTAAAAAATTTTCTTCTACTTCCTTCCGTAGACTCTCTTCCAAGATAAAATCCTCTACTTATCTTCGTTTTTTCTGTATCTATTATACATATACTCTTCAAGTTTGGTAATCTCTACTTTGGGAATTTTAACAAGGGCATTTTGCTGAGCTTCTAAATCTTCAGCATACCTTCTTTTTATCTCCTCCTGTATAAACTCTAAAAGATACTCTATCTGTTTTTGCATCTGTTCCATCTGTTCTTTCATTCTGAGAATAGCATCTACTCCTGCAAGATTAACTCCAAGTTCCCTTGTTAAGAAAAGAATAAATTCAAGCTTTTCTATATCTTCCTGCGAGTAAAGTCTTGTCTTTCCTTCTGTTCTTGAAGGTGTTAAAAGACCTTCTCTTTCATACAGTCTTAATGTTTGAGGATGTATATTAAACATTCTAGATACAGCACCTATCATATAGACAGGTTCTTTTTTTCTATTGTTTTCTCTCTTCATAGCGCCTCACCTCTTTTATGGTTTTTCATATCTGGTTTGGGGTTTTGGAATTTCTTTATCAAGTTCCTCAACAAGTTTTTTAGCTTTTTTAGATAGTTCTTTTATTGACGGTATTATCACATTAACTACAGCAACTAAATCCCCATAACCAGATGATTTAAGTCTTGGCATCCCCTTCCCTGGTATTCTTATATGCTCTCCACTTTGAGTACCTGGTGGTATCTCTATCTTTTCTGTTTTTCCATCTAATGTAGGGACTTCTATTTGTGTACCTTTTATAGCTTCTGTAACAGTTATATTAACTTTTACATACAGATTATCCCCTTTTCTCTCAAAAAGCCAGTGAGGTTGAACATTTACTATAATCCATAGATCTCCGGGAGGTCCTCCGAATTTTCCACTGTGACCTTTTCCAGGTACTCTTAGCTTTGTTCCATTATCTACTCCAGGGGGAATCTTTACCTTAACAGTTTCTGTTTTTAGAACAAGACCTCTTCCATTACAAACATCACAAGGTTCCTGTATAACCCCTGTTCCACCACATTCAGGACAGGTTTGAGCTATCTGCATAAAACCTGATGAGTAAACAACCTGACCTGTTCCACCACACTGTGGACATGTTCTTGGAGTTGAACCAGGTTTAACACCAGTTCCTGCACATTTTTCACATACAACATATCTTGGGACTTCTATTGTAAGAGTTGTTCCTTTATACGCATCTTCTAAAGAGATAGTAACTGTTTGATATATATCCTCTCCTCTTTCTTTCTGATATGTTCTGCCTTTTTTCTCTCTTCTTGTTCTTCTACTTCCACCAAAGAATCCACCAAGAATATCTTCTAAATCTTCAAATATACTTCCAAAATCTCCTCCTCTGGATCTTCCACCAAAGCCAAATAAATCTTCAATATTTATATCTTCAAAGCCTCCAGCACCAGCTCCACCACCACTAAATGCAGCATGTCCAAATTGATCATACATTTTTCTTTTTTCAGGATCAGATAAAACCTGATATGCTTCACTGATCTCTTTGAATTTTTCTTCAGCTTCTTTTTTATTATTTGGATTTAGATCTGGATGATATTTTCTTGCAAGTTTTCTATAAGCTTTTTTTATTTCCTCCTGAGTTGCGTTCCTGCTAACCCCCAATATTTCATAGTAATCTTTTTTTGCCATTTATCACCTCTTATTCTATCCTTTATTATCAATCATTAATATATAACTTTAGTCTAATATTGTCAAATTATCACAAATAGTTAAATGAAAAAATTTTAGTTATATTCTTAACATTTGTCAAAAAATTTTTATTATATAAAATAAACTGAAACTATGTACCTGTAAGATTTTTATGCTGAAAAAAATA
This sequence comes from Persephonella sp., assembly GCA_027028005.1. Lineage (GTDB taxonomy): Bacteria > Aquificota > Aquificia > Aquificales > Hydrogenothermaceae > JAADDV01. The sequence continues at coordinate 4,983 of JALVKE010000198.1, forward strand.
TCTTTTGCTTTATTTGACAGTGGAGAAACTATACTAGGTGCCCTTGTATTTTCCACATTTTTTCCTCTCTATATAACAAATTATCTAGATACAAAGATATACACCTTTCTATATGGGATTTCCTTTGGAATTTCATTTATATTAGCACTGATACTAGGTAAAGTTGCAGATGAAAAAGGTTTAAGAAAAGGCTTTTTTCTCCTTTTCTCTATACTTACAACTTTAAGCGGCATTGCTTTATATCTTTTTTACAAAAGTATATATTTAGCTCTTTTTGTTTTTATCCTGATGGCTATTTTTCATCAACAAACAATTGTTTTTTACAACTCTATGCTTGTTTCTTTTGAAGATAAGGGTTTTACATCTGGACTTGGAGTTGCATTTGGATATGTAGGTTCTGCTATTTCCTTGATATTTCTGGCAAAACTTTTAAAGATTCCTGATGTATTTTTAATCTCAGCAGTTATCTTTCTCTTTCTATCATTTCCATCCTTTTTATTTTTAGAAAATCCAAAGGTGAAGACTAAGGTTTCTATAAAAGAAATAATTAAAGAGAGAGATTTTCTTTTTACAATTATATCGATCCTTTCTCTTACAGAAGTTGCAAATACACTAATAGCAGTGATGGGAATCTATCTAAGGGAGGTTTACAGATTTGAAGACTTCCTTATTTACAGGATAATTGGAATTTCAGCAATTGGTGGAGTGATAGGCGGTATCTTTTGGGGATATTTATCTGATAGATTTAGAGTTGAAAAGATATTTTTACTTGGTTTTTTCTTGTGGATTTTCTTTTTAATATTACTACCTTTTATACCGGCGGATTTTGTCTACTTTATAGGATTTTTAGCAGGTTTTTCCCTTTCTCATATCTGGACAGTATCCAGGATACTTCTTATAGAAAAGTTTCCAGAAAAGCAGGTTTCAACAAGAATGTCTTTTTTATCCTTAACAGAAAGAATAGCATCAACAACTGGTCTAGTTGTATGGAGTTTTTTGCTCCTAATAACAGATAATAATTTTAAGCTCTCAGCATTTTTAATGATTTTATTTCCAATAGCAGGGTTGTGCTTTTATAGAGTTTCTTATAAGAAGCATTTTAAAACTTGACAACATTTTATTTATAGCCAATACTTAAATCTCATACAGGAGGATATCTTAAGTGGTTTAACTTTTATTGAAAAAAGAATTGAAGGAAGCTTTAGAATTGACAGTAAAAGTATCAAAGCAAATAAGAAAGGATTTTGAAGGAAAGAGGAAAAAGATCCGTAAGGGGTTATACAGTGGAGCAAAAAGAACAAAAGGTTTTATTATCTGATTTTTTATACATAGATAGAGAAAGAATAGCTTCCTATTATGCTCAAATCTTTGGTGGAGATTTATTAAGTGTAGAAGAGGTTCTGGAATATCTGGAAGATTACCTAAAATCACCGATGCACTATCAGAAGCTTTTCTTTATAGTGCACTAAAGGAGTTTCTTCTTGCTACGTCCCCCAATGGTATTTCTTCCAGATAGCATATATATAGTATATAGTATTTGATTATAAAATTGATGAATAACTATGGATTTTATAAAAATATCCAATCATGCAAAACTGATTTATAAAGACAGGCAGATAGACTCAAAAGAGATACAGGAAAATATTGATTTTTTTTCAAGATTTATAAAAGGAAACTCTAAAGTCTGTATTTTTTCAAAAAACAGACCTGAATGGATTTATACTTTTTTTGCTACATGGAAAAAAGGTGGAATAAATATTCCTATTGATTTTATGTCCTCTGTAGATGAGGTTAGCTATATACTGAATGATTCAAGACCTGATTTTATCTTTACATCAGAAGAAAATCTTAAAACAGTTGAAAAAGCTATAGAAAGCCTCAGTTACAAGCCAAAGATATTAATTTTTGAACATATGAAAGATGGGGAGTTTGAGGAGAAAAAAGTTGATAAAAACGTTGATGATACAGCTGTTATTCTTTACACATCTGGAACAACAGGAAAACCAAAAGGGGTTATGCTTTCATATGAAAACCTTCTATCAAACATAGAGGGGTTAGATGACAGAAAAATAGCAACTTCTGATGATTCAACTATAGCAATACTTCCTTTCCACCACTCTTACCCTCTTATGGTGAGTATGCTTTATCCCCTCCATATTGGAGCAAAGATAGTTTTTATAGAAACTCTATCAGCATCTGAGATACTAAATGTGATGAAAAAGGAAAAAATATCTGTTCTAATTGGTGTTCCAAGACTTTATGAGCTTTTCCATAGAAAGATATTTGAAAAGATAAATCAAAATCTAATTGCAAAAGGTCTGTTTAAGATTGTTAAGAAAATTAATAATCAGAATCTTAGCAAAAGGATATTTGAAAGAGTGCATAATGAGTTTGGAGGAAATATAAAGTTCTTTGTTAGTGGTGGAGCAAAACTTGATATAGATATTGCAAAGGACTTATGGGCTTTAGGTTTTAAGATAATAGAGGGATATGGATTAACAGAAACATCACCAATTGTTTCCTTTAATCCAAAAGAAAAAATAAAGCTTGGTTCTGTTGGAACACCTATTAAAGATGTAGAAGTAAAGATTGAAGATAGTGAAATCCTTGTAAAAGGTAAAAACGTTTTTAAGGGATATTTAAATAATCCTGAAAAAACAAAAGAGTCTTTTAAGAATGGATGGTTTTTAACAGGGGATTTAGGTTATATAGATGAAGAGGGTTATCTTTATATAACAGGTAGAAAAAAAGAGATAATAGTCCTTCCAAATGGAAAAAATATAAACCCTGAAGAGATTGAAAACAAAATAAAGAAAATTTCAGATATTGTAAAAGAAGTAGCAGTTTTACAAAAAGATAACCACCTTTTTCTAATAGTTTATCCTGATTTTGAGAAGATAAAAGAAAAAGGAGTAGTTAATATAGAAGAAACAGTAAAATGGAAAGTAATAGACAAGTACAATTTAACTGTTCCTCCCTATGAAAGAATTCATGGCTTTAAGATAGTAAAAAGAGAACTTCCAAAAACGAGACTTGGAAAGATAAAAAGGTTTATGCTTGATGAGTTTTTAAAAGAAGAAGAAAAAGAAAAATCTGTAAAAGAACCAGAGTTTATAGAATATAGAATAATAAAAGATTATCTTGAAAAAGTTGTAAAAAGAAAGGTATATCCTGATAACCATATTGAGATAGATTTAGGACTTGATTCTTTAGAGAAGATAGAGTTTTTAACATTCTTAGAAAATAGTTTTGGTATTGATATCTCAGAAAAAGAACTTGCTAGGTATCCAACTGTTGTTGAGATAGCTAAATATGTAAAAGAGAAGAAAAGAAAGCTTGAAGTTGAGGAGGTAAACTGGAAAAAAGTTTTAGAGAAGGAGATAAAGGTTGATATATTTGAAAGTGGGATTCCTCTAATACTTCTAAAGTATCTTTTAAAGCCTGTTTTCAAGGTTTATTTTAGATTGGACGTAAAAGGGACTGAAAATATAAAGGAGAAGAACGCTATCTTTATATCAAACCATCAGAGTTATTTAGATGGTTTTCTAATAATTTCAACGCTTCCAAATGATGTTCTGAAAGATATATACTTTTTAGCAGAAGAGACCTACTTTAACGATAGATTTAAGAAACTCATTGGAAAAATCTTCCATGTGATTCCTGTAAATATCAATAAAAATCTTAAGGAAACTCTTCAAAAAACAGCTTATATTTTAAAAAATAGAAAAAGTGTGTTGATATTTCCAGAAGGAGCAAGAACAAGAGATGGAAATCTCCTTGAGTTCAAAAAAGCATTTGCCATCTTAAGCAAAGAGCTTAACAAACCTGTTCAACCTATAGTCATAAAAGGTGCTTTTGATGCTTTTCCTATAGGTTCAAAATTTCCAAAACCTAAAAAAATAACTATTGAATATCTAAAACCTATCTATCCAGATAGTAAAGATATAGATGAGATAGTAAACATTTCAAGAGAAATGATAGAGAAGAAACTTTTATAGTGTTTAAAAATTAGATTACCAATGTTAGAAAATCTATCTTTCTAATTAGAGGAAACATATCCTTATACAAAAAGATAAAAACTTTTTCATAATCATAGAGTATAAATATTCAGAAAAAGGGGCTCTAGAGCCCCTTTTTTATTCTTCTTTATTGTACTCCCATTTTCCTGTCATAAGGTACTCATGAATAGCTTCTGCTGCATCTCTTCCGTGTCTGATTGCTGTTACAACAGTATCTCCACCATTTACAACATCCCCACCTGCAAATATACCTTCAACATTTGTTCTGTATTTCTCGTCAACTGTTGAGAGATTATTCCATTTATCAATCCTTAGACCAGGAACATCTTTGTATGCTACAGGATTATCTCCCTGACCAACAGCCATAATAACGACATCACACTCTATTATATGCTCAGAGCCTTCAACAGGTTTTGGTCTTGGTCTTCCACCTTTTTCATCTGGAACAAGCTCCATTTTTACACATTTAAGACCAACAACTTCTCCATTTTCATTTCCAATAACCTCTATTGGCTGTGTTAACCAGTGGAATATTGCTCCTTCTTCAGCTAAGTGATCCCACTCTTCATCTTTTGCTGAAGATGTATCTCTTGTTCTTCTATATACAAGATGTGTTTCATTTCCAAGTCTTATAGATGTAATCATACAGTCAACAGCTGTAAATCCACCACCAATAACAGCTACTCTTTTTCCTTTTGGAAGTTCAACATCTTCCTCAGGGGCTAGTAGTGGATGGGTATGTCCTACATTAACTTTCATGAGAAATCCTATGGCAGTGTATACTCCTTTTAAATCTTCTCCAGGAATTCCCATCTTCTTACCACGACCGGAACCAACTCCTATAAATATTGCATCATACTCCTTTTGAAGCTCAGGAATTGTAATATCTTTTCCTACTGTTACCCCTGTTCTTATCTCCACCCCAAGCTTTTCTATTAGACCAATCTCAAAGTCTAAAGCGTGTCTATCTAACCTAGCCATTGGAATGCCATATCTCATAACACCACCAGTGAAAGGCAGTGCCTCAAAAACTGTTACAGAATGTCCTTTTTTAGCAAGGAAATAAGCTGCTGCTAAACCTGCAGGTCCTGCTCCTATAACAGCCACCTTCTTTCCAGTAGGAGGTTCTTTTTCATCTACCCATTCAACCCCTGCCATTCTTACTGAATCGCCAACAAATCTTTCAAGACCACCAATACTAACAGCTAAACCATCATCTTTAAATGTTAGTACACAAGTACTTTCACAAAGTCTATCCTGTGGACAAACCCTACCACATACAGAAGAAAATGGATTTTTCTCCCTTAGAATTTTGTAAGCTCCAAAAACATCATCATGCTGAATTCTCTCAATCCACTTTTCCATCTCACTTTCAACAGGACAAGAAGGAGTACAAGGTGGCTTTTTACACAGGATACATCTAAATGCCTCATCCTTTGCAGCAGTGTGACCATAACCTAAAATAAACTCTTTGAATGTGTGTTTTCTTACTTCTGGAGGAAACATAGGTAAAGGAATTCTGTCATGTCTTCTATAATTAGGTCTTTGTCTTTTCTTTTCCTGCGACATATTAAACCTCCTGCTTTATTTTCTAAATAAGAAACTCATTAACGATTTTTGTGCGTGAAGCCTGTTTTCTGCCTGGTCAAATATAACATCTGCAAACTTTTCAAAAACCTCTTCAGTTATCTCTTCACCTTTATGGGCAGGTAAGCAGTGCATCACAATAGATTTACTATCAGCAACCTTAAGAAGATTTTCATCTATGGTATATCCCTTAAACACATTTACCTTTTCTTTCTCCCCTTCCTGTCCCATACTAACCCATACATCTGTATACAGAATGTTTGCACCTTTTGCTGCTTCATAAGGATCATTTAATATCTCAACCTTACTTCCTGTTTCCTTTGCAAACTTTAGAGCCTCAGCAACAGCCTTTCCATTTGGCTCATACCCTTCAGGAGAGGCAACAGATATATCTAGTCCCATCATAGCACATCCGATAAGGAGTGTGTTTGCCATGTTGTTTCCGTCTCCTATATAAGCCATCTTTAATCCTTCAAGTCTTCCAAATATCTCGTATATAGTCTGAAAATCTGCTAAAACCTGACATGGATGGGCATAGTCAGTAAGAGCATTTATCACAGGAAAATCTGAGTATTTAGCAAGTTCTTCAACTTCCCTGTGGGCATAGGTTCTTATTACAAGTCCATCTAAGTATCTAGATAAAACCCTGGCAGTATCTTTTATATCCTCTCCCCTGCTCATCTGTGTAGAGGAACCCTGTATGTATATAGGCTGTCCTCCCATCTGGTAAACACCAACTTCAAAAGAGATCCTTGTTCTTGTGGAAGGTTTCATAAAAACAAGACCTATAGATTTATTCTCAAGGGTTCTATCAGAAAACTTATCTTTTTTTAGTTTTATAGCATAATCTATGATTTCCTCTACCTCTTTCTTATTTAAGTCTGAAATATTTAAAAAATCCCTCTTCACCAAAATCCTCCTGTATTCTGATTAAGTAAAAAATATAACATTGTTTGATTTCTTAATCAATTGAGAAAAGGTTTATTTTTCAAAGCTTTTATGAATGTTCTCATAAAAATTATGGATCTAAAACCAAACTTTTATAAAAATCTTTTTAAGGAGGTTTAAGATGGCTAAAGATATATTTCAGATGGATAAGGATACAGAAGTTTGCTTTTGTGTGAACGTAACTCTTGGAGAGATTTTAGAAGCTATAAAAAACGGAGCTTGTACCTTAGAAGAGATAATGGATGCTACTGATGCAGGGACAGCCTGTGGACTGTGTAGATCACCTGAGGATGATCCAGATGGAGAAAGAGAGATCCATCTAACAGAAATTCTACAGCAGGCTAAAGAAAAGGGTTTATGTGGCTAATGTTTTCAAAACGTTATGAATTCTTGTTATGATATTACTCATTGAGTAAAAATACTGTGAAATATAAATTAAGCACGTATAAATCGTGCTAGGAGGTTAAACTATGTTTGAATATACAGAGAAGGTTATGGATCACTTTATGAACCCAAGAAACCTAGGAGAGATACCTAATCCTGATGGATACGGGCAGTGTGGTAATCCTTCTTGTGGAGATGCAATGTTATTTACTATAAAAGTAAATAAAGAGAACGATGTTATAGAAGATGTTAAGTTTAAAACATTTGGTTGTGGTTCAGCTATAGCTGTTTCTTCTGTTCTTACAGAGATGGTAAAAGGAAAGCCTATAGACTACGCTTTGAACTTAACATATAAAGAGATTTTTGAAGAGCTTGGAGGTTTACCACCTCAAAAAATTCACTGCACAAACCTTGGACTTGAGACACTTCACGTTGCTATTAAAGACTATCTTCTAAAGCAAGGTAGAGTTGAAGAAGCTAACAAAATACCTGACTGCATAGAAGAGGAAGAAGAAGAAGGCTTAGATTTAGAACATATTGGATAAAAATAAGGGCTTTTGCCCTTTTTATAAAAATAAAAAAGTATTTAGGGAAGATGGAGAAAAAAGAGAAGATAAAAGCAGTAGCTTTATACTCAGGTGGTTTAGATAGCACTCTTGCTATTAAACTTATTCAAAATCAGGGAATAGATGTTCTTGCTATACATTTTTACACAGGTTTTTGTATCACAGAAACAAAGAGAAGACGTGGTGAAAAGAAACCAGATGGTTCTCACTACATGAACCCAGCATTAAAGTATGCAGCTAAGTACGGATTTAAACTTGAGATTGTTGATATATCTGATGAGTACTTTGATATCATTCAAAATCCAAAATATGGATACGGAGCTAACATAAATCCTTGTATAGACTGTAGAGCCTTTATGTATAAAAAGGCAAAAGAGATAATGGAAAGAGAAGGGGCTCACTTTATCATATCAGGAGAGGTTCTTAATCAAAGACCTATGAGTCAGCATCTAAAAGCTATGAAGATCATTGAAAGGGAAGCTGGTGTTGAAGGACTGGTGGTTAAACCTCTTTCTGCTAAAGTTTTACCACCTACTATTCCAGAAAAAAAAGGATGGATAGATAGAAACAAGCTTGAAGGTATTGTTGGAAGAAGTAGGAAAAGACAGCTTCAACTAGCTAAAGAGCTTGGTATAGATGAGTTTGAACAACCTGCAGGAGGTTGCTGTTACCTAACAGATGAGAACTTTGCTAAAAAGTATAAGGAAACAATATCTGCACAGGGATTTATATCTAGAGATGATCTATACCTGTTAACAGTAGGCAGACACTTTAGACTACCTTCTGGAACAAAAGTTATAATCTCTAGAAATGAAGGAGAGGGAAACTTTATAAAAGGTTTAAAGAAAAATTACTGGTATTTTGAGCCTGTAGGTAAAGGAGCAGTAGCAATAGCAAAACCTATAGAAGAGAGACCTCTTACAGAAGAGGAGATAAAGCAGATAGCAGATCTAGTGGCAAGATACTGCAAGACAGATGAGGAAGGTAAGATAAATATAAAATATAAGGCTCCTGAAACAGATTTACTCTCAAAAAACAAAGAAGGTATAATTTTAGGAGAAAAACCTGAAGAAAGCTTACTTGAAAGCTGGAGGATATAAATGGCAGAAAAATTAGATAACATAAAACCAGATATTGTTCATGATGCAACAGGGACATTTTGTCCTATCCCTATAACAGAACTTGCTAAGGTTATGAAACAGGCAAAAAAGGGGCAGATTGTTGAGCTTTTAGCTGATGATGAAGGTGCTATTCAAGATGTTCCTGCATGGTGTGAAACAACAGGGAATGAATATTTAGGATATAAAGAGGAAGATGGAGTTCTAGCATTTTACGTTAAGAAAACTCAGGATTAGGTAGGAAAGATGACAAAGGTTACAGAAGATACAAAAGTTTTCCATCTTCTAGAAGAGTATCCAGAAACAGAAGAGATTATAAAAAAGTACTTTTCGTACTTTTACGAACATAGACTTGTTGATATTGCTTTAAAAAGGCTATCTATAAAGGGAGCTTTTACAGTTTTAGATATCCCAGAAGAAAAACAGAAAGAATTTTATAGAGAGATAGAAGCTTTAATATCTAAAAAATAGCATAACAAAGTGAGGTTGTCTGTTATGGTAGAGAATTTAAAAACAAAAGAGAATGAGGTAGAAGAAGTCTTAGAAAAAATAAGACCTGCTTTAGCAGCAGATCATGGGGATATAAAACTTGTTAAAGTGGAAGATAACGATGTTTATCTTGAGCTTTTAGGTGAATGTAGCACATGTCCTGTGCCAGACATCACAATGAAAGATGTAATTATAGTAATGATAAAACAGATGCTCCCGTGGGTTAAAACAGTATATATTGGCCAAAAAAAATTTGAGTTAAATCCTACATTTTCAGGATAAAGTATGCAGTTAAACGGGGAAACGTTAGTTTACGGTATTATTGGTTATCCTGTAAAACATTCAAAATCTCCAACCTTTCAAACAGCAGCATTTCAATCTTTAGGAATAAATGCTGTGTATGTTCCCTTTCATGTTAAGCCAGAAGATTTAGAAAAAGCTGTAGAAGGGATAAAAGCTCTCTCTGTAAAAGGTGTTAATATAACAATCCCTCACAAAGAAGAAGTAATTAAATATGTAAATGAGATCTCTGAGGAAGTAAAGTTTATTGGTGCTGCAAATACTATAGAAAATATAGATGGATATCTAAAAGCTTACAACACAGATGCTTACGGTTTCATAAGAGGATTAAAAGAGCTGTTAGAAAAGGCAGAAAAGGATATCTCAGATCTTTCTTTTCTTGTTTTAGGGGCAGGAGGAGCTTCTAGAGCTGTTGTATACGGTCTTTTAAAAGAAGGTACAAAAAAAATATACCTGGCAAATAGAACATTAGAAAAAGCAGAAAAGTTAATATCAGATTTTAAACAGCTAAATAGAATTGTTGAGAAAACTATTGAACCTGTAAGGTTAGATAAGGTGGAAGATTATCTAGATAAAGTAGATGTAATTGTTAATACAACATCTGTTGGATTACATCCTGAGGATAAGCCTCTCTTTGATTATGAAAAAATTATGAAAAAACATATTATTGTTGATATAATATACAAAAAGACACCTTTACTTAAAAAAGCAGAAGAAAAAGGGTGTCTTTGGCAGGATGGTCTGCCTATGCTCTTATATCAGGGGGTGAGGAGTTTTGAGATATGGACAAAGAGAGAAGCTCCTGTTGAAGTAATGAGGAAGATACTAGAAAAATAAAAAAGAGCTCCTAAAAAGGAGCTAAGAAAGGGAGGAGGTTTTAGGAGAAAACATTGGCGCTGCTTGGGCTTTCCTAATTCCTTAATTATAGTTTATCCTTAGGTAAGTGAAATATCTGTGAATGTTAACTTTTTTGAAAACTTCATTTTAAAACCTTATAATTTCTAACAGCATATCAAATATTATGAGGGTTAGCATGGCTGATATTGGAATTGATTTAAACAGGTTTATCTTAGAAGAAGAGAGAAAACATCCAAATGCTACAGGTTCATTAACTCAAGCTTTAATGTCCATTGAAGCGGCATCAAAGATAATAGCCTCTCAGGTTAGAAAAGCAGGTTTAGCAGGTATTTTAGGAAAAGCTGGGAAAACAAATGTTCAGGGAGAAGAGGTTCAAAAGTTAGATGAGCTTTCAAATGAGATACTGATAGATATGCTTTCTGACAGTGGAGAGTTTTATGCTCTTGCTTCAGAAGAGCTAGATGAACCTATATATCCTGAAAAAGGGAAAAATGCAAAGTATGTGATAGCTTTTGACCCTTTAGATGGTTCTTCAAATATTGATGTGAATGTGAGTATAGGAACAATCTTTTCCATTCATAGAAGGATAGGAGATGGCGTTGAAAACTTCCTTCAGGAAGGGTATAAGCAGGTAGCAGCAGGGTATATCATATACGGTTCTTCCACAATGTTTGTTTTTTCAACAGGAAATGGTGTCAATGGATTTACATTAGACCCGTCTGTAGGTATGTTTTTACTTTCCCACCCAGATATGAAACTTCCTGAAAAAGGAAAAATTTACTCTATAAATGAAGCTAATGAGAAGAAATGGATAGATGAAAATCTAAAGAAGTTTATAGATGCTTTAAAAGATGAAGGTTACACATCAAGATATATTGGTTCAATGGTTGCAGATGTCCATAGAACATTGATAAAAGGGGGAATATTTGGATATCCTGCAGATAAAAAGAATGTTAATGGAAAGCTTAGACTTTTATATGAAGCTTCCCCAATGTCTTTTCTTATAACACAGGCAGGTGGAAAAGCAACAACTGGAAAAGAAGATATTCTTAACATAAAACCTCATGAGATACATCAAAGGGTTCCTGTATTTTTAGGAAGTAAAAAGGAAATAGATCAACTGTTGTCTTTTATAGGTTCTTAATATGGAATATTTAGCTGTTATGCTTGGGGGAGCTTTAGGTGCTCTCTCAAGGTTTTTAACATCTGCATTTATAAACAAGCTTGTAGGAATTGAATTTCCAGCAGGAACTCTTTTTGTTAATACGTTAGGCTCTTTTATCCTTGTATTCTTCACAGTTCTTTCTATTGAAAAACTTGCTATAGACCCTCTATGGAGATTGTTCTTTGCTGTTGGTTTTCTAGGAGCTTTTACGACATTCTCTACATTTTCCTATGAAACTATAGCTATGTTTCAGGAAGGAGAGATACTAAAAAGTGCCTTAAATATCATTCTCAACAATCTTCTTTCTATAACAGCTGGTATACTAGGACTTATTCTAGCAAGGTTATTAATGTAGGAGTATAAACATGAAAATAGAAGGAGAAGCTCTTTTAGTAAGAATTTTTGTCGGTGAAAAAGACAGAACAGATGGAAAGCTTTTGTATAAAAAGATTGTTGAGATCTGTAGAGAGAACAATGTGGCAGGAGCAACTGTTTTTAGAGGTATTTTAGGATATGGTGCTTCAAGTAGAATTCATGCTGCCTCTTTACTAACATTATCAGAGGATTTACCTGTTGTTATAGAGATTGTGGATAAAGAAGAGAGAATAAACAGTGTCCTTCCTCTAATAGAACCGTATATAAAAAGTGGTCTTATAACAATGGAAAAGGTCAAAGTAATAAAATATGAAGGAAAATCATAACAAAAACATCCTATAGAGTATATCTTAATCTTAAAAAGGGAAAGGGGATTTTATGTACGCCGGTGTAGAGATAAGCAGTAATAAAACATTTACTGTTGCTTTAATGGATAGTAATAGAAATGTTTCTTATATAGGTCACTTCTGGAAGGAGGGTTTATACTGGTTTTTAGACCACACAAAGATAAAAATTCTCACATTAAATCTAAACTTTAAAGATAAAAAACATCTATCTACAAACTTTAAGATATATCTCGATCTAAAAAATGTTCTTCTATCTCAGTTTGAGTTTTTTGAGTTCCCAGAGATAGATAAAGAAAAGGTTTTTGCATTAACAGACACAGATAGATTTTTTAAAAAATCTATTAGAAAGGAGCTTTTACCTATATACACTAGAGAAGGTTTAGAACAGAGGATTTACAATCTCCCAAAGTCAGGAATACATCTTCCAAAATATATGCTTTCAAAGGATAGGAATAGATTAAAAAGGGAGCTTAACGCTACTGTTTCAGCTTTTACCTCTTTTGCTATTGATAAAGATCTGTATACAGTAGAAGAGGAAAATGGAGAAAAGATTGTAGTCCCTATATACAGATTTGTCCCTAAAGAAAAGAGGGTAATAACAGGTTCAGCCTCAACATTAAGAAATCCTCTCTAGTTTTATAAAGTATTTTCCATATATCTTTATCTCCTTTGGAAATCTTTCATCTTTACCAAACACAAGAACAATCTTCTTAACTTTTTTACTTTTTAACGGATAGATAATGTATGTATTTCCTTTTTTCTCTAATCTATATGGATATGTTTTCCCTCTTTCATCTGCCTTCCTTGTTCTTAAAAACTTTACTATAAGAGGGAGCCATGGTTTCTTTTTAAGTATCTTTTCCTTTGTATACTTTCTTATCTTATTGTTCTCTTTTTCATACAGAAAAAAATCGTTATCTTTAGCCTCAAAAACAAAGTTATAGTCGTATATAAAACGTAGATATGGGTATACTTTTCCTTCCACTTTTATTTCATCTTTTTTCCACTTAAACTCTACCGTTCCAATAGGAATAAAACCATAATAAACTTTATATAGAGCTTCATCCCCAAAGGCAACAGATATATATACTATAAGTATAAAAATTAGTTTTCTCATTCTATTTTCCTTTCATCTTTATGATTATGTTAATATTCTAATAATATATTTATGAAAATAAAATGAAATCTACTTCCCTAATCCAAGATCTAAAAATAGAACCATACATTTCCCAAAATAAAAAAAGATTAAAATAAGATTAAACATAAATGCCCTTTTAAGAGAAACTGATAAATCTTCCTTAAAGTAGAACTTGAAAAATAAAAAAAGAACCAGTGTTAAAACAGGAATAGACACAATTACAAGATTTGAGATTTCTATATCTGCATGGGAAGTAAGTTGGTAACTGAAGTATATATGACGAAGGTTTAACATATATAAAATCTTTTGGAGAAAAAGAAGAGATAAAAACCATATAAAAAAACCATACATATAACCTCTAAAGAGTTTCATCTAGCATCTGCATATCTTTCTTGAAGAAAAGACTTTTTGAAAAGCTTTTTCAAAAGCTTCGTATCTGTCTATGCCCTGAGATAAAAATGCTTCAACATTTATTTTTAAATCTTCTAACTCTTCATTGGAAAAATCAAATATATCTTTTAAATACAGCTGTTTTTTTAGAAATGTTTCATTTATCAAGTTTTGTGCTTTCAATAAGTTTCTCCGCTAGATTAAGGGTTTCTTGGTTAATTTTACCAGTTAGCATACGGGCGATCTCTTCTTTCCTTGTTTCTCTATCAAGGACTTTAATAATAGCTTTTGTTTTCTCATCAATAAATGCTTTATCTATGTAAAAATGCTTATCTGCATACGCAGCAATTTGAGGAAGATGGGTAATAAGGATAATCTGATAATCTTTTGAGAGTTTTTTTAGTTTTTCAGCTAGAAGAACTGCTGTTTTTCCACCAAGTCCCGTATCTATCTCATCAAAAATCATACTCTCTATATTACTTCCTGTTGTAAGTTTTAGAGCAAGAGATATTCTTGATATCTCTCCACCAGATGCAACATCTCCTAATAGAGAAGGATAGTATCCTCTATTTGCAGAAAATAAAAATATGATGTTATCCTTTCCAAATCTATCAAGTTCTTCTTTTTCTTCTATCTCAACAACAAATTGAGCTTCCTTAAGTCCTAACTGTTTTAGATGCTCTTCTATCTCTTTTGAGAGTTCTTTACTTTTTTGATCTCTTATAGCTGATATTTTTTCTGCTAGTGTATGTAACCTTCCCTCAATCTCTTCTATCTGCTGCTGTAGTTTTGGAATCTCAAACTCAAGATTTTCTAAATAATCTATCTTTTCCTTAAACTCCTCTTTTATCTTTAATAATCCTTCCTCATCTGTATTGTATTTTAGCTCCAGTTTGTTTATAAGGTTAAGTCTTTCTTCTATCTCAAGAATCTCATTCTCATCAAATTCTAAATCCATATCTGAAAGAGAGTATGAGGCTTCCTGTAGGAGAATTTTTGCTTCTTCTAAAGATTTGTATATCTCTTCTAGTGAAGGAGCTGCATCTTTTATCTTCTGAATATTTCTTAAAACAGTATTTAGGTTATCTAGAATGGAGTTTTCCTCATCTTCTAAAAGATTTTTAGAAAGATAAACAACTTCTTTTATATTCTGAATTTCTGAAAGATACCTGTACCTTTTCTCTAACTCCTCTTTTTCCCCTACTTTTATATCAGCTTCTTCAAGTTCTGCTAGTTGAAACCTTATAATATCAAGTTCCCTTATTCTTTCAGACTGTTTTTCTAAAATTTCCCTTTCTTTCTCTTTAAGTTCTTTATATTTAGAAAAAAGCCTTTGATATTCATCTAACAATCCTTCTAAAGATGCATATCTATCTAACACTTCCCTGTAAAAACTCTTTTTAAAGAGATTTTGTTGATGGTATTGAGTATGGATCTCTATTATATTTTCTGATGCCTCCTCTACAGCTGTCCTTGTTGCTCTCCTTCCGTTTATATAGTAGATACTTTTACTATTCTTTATCTGCCTTGCAAGTATCAGAGTTCCATCCTCAGAAAACTCATTTTCAACGTTATCAAACACTATTTCAACATATGTTCCATCTTCGTAAGAACCTTTCTTTCCTAAAACAAACTCTATCGCATCAATTATGAGAGATTTACCTACTCCTGTTTCCCCTGTAAAAACATTCAACCCTTTACAGAACTCTAATGTTATATCTTCTATATATAGATACTTTTTTATATATACCTGAGATAACATTGCTGACCTTTTGTAGAAATTTTGGAAAATATTTTAACAGAATTAGTTAAAAAAACCTTCTTTAAAATGATTGAAAAGATAGTCAGCTTTTGAGGATAATGGGTAGCTCATGTTGTTTATCATCCAGTCTAAAGATTGGGATAAGATGCTTCCTGTAAAAAATTTAACTAACGCTTCTTCATCATATTTACTAAATAAACCTTTTTGCTTTCCATCTTTGAATATCTCTTTTATATGCTTTTCAAAATTCTGTAATATTTCTTTAAGTCTATTTAACTTTTTATCACTTCCAAGATATATAACGTCAGAAAAAATAATTCTTGGTATTATTTTTGTTTTTTCTATAAAAAGTAGATACTCTTTATATATAGTCCTTAGCTGATCTTCTATATCGTCCTTTGATTTAGCTTTTTTTAAAATTTCTTTTAGTTGCTGCTCTATATAATCTAGATAATAAAGAATCATCTCATCTTTACTATTAAAATATTTGTATATTGCTGGTTGAGTTACCCCAAGTTTTTTAGCCACTTCCGTTGTAGAAACTTCGGAAAAGCCTTTTTCTGCTATTATCTGATTTATTGCAGAAAAAACCTCTTCCTTCCTTTCCTGAACACTCTTTCTTTTTCTCAATGCTGTATCCTCTTTGGTAATTTTTGTTACTGTTAGTATAATCTAAAAATCCCCCTGTTATAAACATATAAGTTATTCATTCTAAAGATAAATTTGAGTTTTTAAGTTTATCAACAAGAAAGGATTTCTTTCTTTTTGCTTGATACATAAGGCTATCAGCTTTTGCTACCAACGATTCTAAAGTATCATTTTTATCTAGCTCTATAACCCCAAAACTTAGATCTATATCTTCGCAGTTTTTATCTCCACATAACTCTTTTTTATTTTCAAGAAGTATCTTTCTTATTTTATGTGCAAGATTTACAGCATCCTGTTTTCTTGTAAAAGGAAGGAAAAGGATTATCTCATCTCCTCCAATTCTAATAGGTAAATCAGCTTTTCTTAAAATCTCTTTAATTAAAAAACCAAATTTTTGCAAAAATATATCTCCTGCTAAATGTCCATAGGTATCATTTAAATTTTTAAAATTATCTATATCCATATAAACTACAGAAAGAGGATACCTATATCTTTTAGCCCTTTCAATTTCTATTGGTATAATTCTCTCAAAAAATCTTCTATTATAAAGACCTGTTAACTGATCTGTATATGCCTGTTCTATTAGATTGTTTTCTATCTTATCCTGTTCTATACTTTTTTTCAAAATTTCTTTTACCTTTTTTAAATAGGAAATATCTTTTGATGAAAATGGAACTTCTCTAGCACCGATAATATATTTGTTATCTGGAAGTTTCATTAGAAAAAAACTTAGATTACCACTTTGATTTCCAAAAAACTTAAAAATGTTATAATCCTTATCACAGTTATTAAGAATTATTAATGATTCCTTAGATAAAGCTTTTTTTAGAAAATTTTTGTACTTCACTAATTTAGTTAAATCAGATATATAAAAATATTTATCTGAGTCAATATAGTATCCAAAGTCATCCCTAATAAAGATAGCTGATCTTAAATTAAAAAAGTTGGAAATATTTTCTATTACACTACGAAAATTATCTATCTTATACTTTTTATCGTATAAGTTATTGATAATATCAAACAGAATGTTCATCTTTTCGTTTTTATTTTTCATATCAATATCACCATTATTTTTTTAAAAAGGGGGGAGAAATCCCCAGGGGGAGAGTGAATCGATTTAAATATTAATTTTAACTTTTTTTATAGTTTTTTATATCTTCTTCTTTTATTTCGTCCCATAATATTATTTTTACATCTTTATTTTTTTTCCTGTAGTAGAACTCATATATAGCTAATCGCCATAGATCCACATCTATTTTTCTTATTTTAAAGCTTGGTTTAAAATTCTGCTCGAATTCATTTTCCATAGTACTGTAGAGTTCGGCAATATATATGCCAACTCTATAAGTACCTCTTAATATTAAATCATCATTAAAAATAAGTAATTTGCGTTTGTAAAGCAAGTTTACAAATTTATTTTAAAATTTTTACATATTCTTTTTCCAAGAAAAAAATAAGTCAAATATTTATATATATTATTAAATCAGTTATTAGATAAAAAATCAAAATTATTAACAATTTGTTAATATTTCTTACAGGTTCTTTCTTAGCTTTGGATCTAAAGCATCTCTAAGGGCATCTCCAAGAATATTAAATGCTAGTATAGCTATGAAAATAGCTATACCTGGAGATAAAATCCATGGATAAGATGCAATTGCAGATACATTTCTTGCAGCAGAAAGCATATTTCCCCAACTAGCATAAGGTTCCTGAATACCTAAACCAAGTAATGATAAAGCACTTTCTCCCAATATGTATCCAGGAATTGCTAATGTTGCAGAAATCAAAAGATACGAATACGTATTAGGCAGTATATGTTTAACAATTATCCTTAAAGGCGATGCTCCATAAGATTTAGCAGCTATTACAAAATCCTGCTCTCTTATAGACAGAACCATTCCTCTTATAACCCTTGCCAAACCTGCCCAGCCTATAAATGAAAGAATTACAACAATAAGGAAGTAAACCTGAACAGAGGACAAAGTTATAGGAAAAACAGCCCTTAAAGCCAGCATAAGGTAAAATCCAGGGAAAGACATTATAATTTCAGAGAGTCTCATCAGTACATTATCTACCATTCCACCAAAGTAGCCAGATATTCCACCAATAATTGCACCTATTGTAAATGAGACGAGAACGCCAACTATTCCAATGGATAGAGAAATTCTCCCACCATATAGAAGTCTAGAGAATATATCTCTTCCTAAATGATCAGCTCCTAGTAAAAATATCTTTCCATTTTTAACGCCGAAAAGATGTATGTTAGTAGGAATAAAACCTAAAAGATAATGTTTATCCCCTTCTATAAAGAAATATATAGGATACTTCTTTTTTTTATTTACTTTGTAAATCTTAAAAACAGGATCAACTAATTCGTATTTATATACAAAAGGTCTTAAATTAAAATTGCCCTTTTCATCAAAAAAATGTATCTGTGTAGGTGGATGATAAGGTGTATCTCTATGCTGTTTATCGTATGGATAAGGGGATATAAAATCAGCAAATATAGCAAGGAAGTAAAGAATAATCAATATGTACAATGATAGATAGGCTAATCTGTTTTTCTTTATATATTTAAAAATCTCTCTCATTTATTTTCCTTTTCTTCAAAATACTCATAAGCATCAATGATATCTAGATAAACACCGTCAAAATTTGAAGATATAATCTTATCAAGATACGAATTTTCACTACCGTATATAATATTCTGCCAGTCTTTCATCCAGTATTTAACCTTGTAGTTTCCAGGCCAGTTTGGATTTTCTTCATCTAACCACTCTGGAGGTTTCGTATACCATTCATTTTTCCAATAGTATCTGTAATTCTCAGCCTCTCCTATACTCATATATGCGATAACAAGTCTTCTAGCCCCATTTTTTTTATATTTGATTTTATCAACATCCTCTTCTGTAAGTAACTCTCCTTTAAAGAACGCATCAATGATAAGAATATCATAATTGGTGTTTTTAAGAGTTGTTAGAAAATCTTCCTTTTTTTCAAAATTTTCAGGATTTATTAGATAAAGGAAATTTTTTGCTTCCTGTAGTGTGTATACATCATTATCATTTTCATTAAAAGGTTTAGGAGGATATATAGGAATACAGTTTAACTCTCTGCATGTTGCTATTGATATATATCCTTTCTGGTAGTTCTCTTTATAAGAGTCATCTACTTTAGATTTATCCCAACAGTAATCAACCACAAGTATCTTTTTTCCTTCTTGTTTTAATCTATCTAAGAAAGATATCAGCCAGTTTCTCTCTTCCTCTGGAGTTGGAAGATTATCTTCCTCATATCCATAGAATAAATCCTCTTGTGCCTGTCCATCTATAGCATTAACATACTCGTCAGCTAATGGACCATCAGGCTCTCCGTTTTCTGTTACTATTTCTACACCATTTTGAGGAATAACTATAAAATCTGATTTTATAGATTTTGCATAGTTAGATATACCAATAACAAAACTTCTCATTTCCTGTTTATAATCTATAGATCTTTCCTTGAAATTAGAATTTGAATTTCCACAACTAAAAAGTTGAAATATAACAATAAAATATAAAAGTATTTTTTTCATTTTACCTGTTTTTATGGCTAATTCTTCAAAAAAAAAGCCTCTGAAAATTTTTCAGAGGCATAAAGCATGGGAGCTTTAAGAAGCTTCATATATATAATAACATTATCTTTTGTATAATCCCATAAGTTCAGTTGTCCCTACTATATGACCGTTAATAGCTTTTATCACTTCCTGTATTTTTGCCTTAGGAGGTATACCTAATGTATTCTTATCTATAGCAAATAACTTAAAAAAGTATCTATGGGGCTTACCAGGAGGTGGACAGGGTCCTCCATATCCTACTCTTCCAAAATCGTTTATTCCTTGTTTTATTCCATTTACCTCAGGTTTCTTTGGAAAATTTTCTGCTATGCCTGTAGATGTGGCAGGTATATCGTAAACAATCCAATGTATGAATGTTCCTATTGGCGCATCTGGATCCTCTACTATGATAACAAAACTTTTTGTTCCTTTTGGGGCATTTTCCCATGTAAGGGGAGGAGAAATATCTTCCCCATCACAAGTATATTTTACAGGAATAAAATCTCCGTAGTTAAAGGCTGGAGACATTATCTTAAAGTTTTGTGCGAATACTGATGTATAAAAAAGCATGAGGAGAACTAGTATAAGCCTCATCTTTGATAAACCCCCATAGTATATCCTTCAGATATAATATGTCCTTCTATAGCTTCTCTAACAACTGAATGATGCTCTCCTGGAGGAAGACCTAATGTTGGAACATCAAGCGCTAAAACTATAAAGAAATATCTATGAGGTTTACCAGGAGGTGGACAGGGTCCTCCATATCCTACTCTTCCAAAATCGTTTATTCCCTGTTTTATTCCTTCTATCTCTGGAACTTTAGGAAAGTTTTCCGGTAAACCATTAACTGTTGGTGGAATGTCATAAACTACCCAGTGAGTAAATGTACCCATTGGCGCATCTGGATCTTCCATTATTAAAGCAAAGCTTTGAGTATTAGGTGGATAGTTTCCCCATACAATTTCAGGAGAAATATCTTCTCCATCACAAGTGTAAACAACAGGTATTAATGTTCCTTCTTCAAATGCTGGACTTTTTACAATTATACTCATCTTCTGCCCTCCTTTTTTTATTAAAGATAAAGAAAAAATAAAAATTTTCCACAGGGAATATTTGCTTGATTTTTTATAGCTTTAGTTCAGAGATATATGTTTTACAGAGCTAAAAATAGAAGAAGAAAGAGTTTATGAAAAACATTAATAAAATATTTACTTAAATAGTTGTTCTGCATCTATTCCTACATCACATTCACATAATTTTAACTTTAAAATTCCTTTATCACTATCAAATATCTTTTCATATCTGTTTTCCTTAAGCTCAAAAGCTCTAACCTTTTCTAGTTCAGGATAAACAATAATGTAGTATTTGACTTTCTCGTCTTTGTAGAGCTCAAACTTTATTTTTTCATCTTTTACAGAAGTGCTTTTAGATATTACTTCAAATACAGCTTCAGGAGGAATTTTTATATACTCCTCTATCTCTTCACACGTAACAGATACATCAGGTCTAAAAACTGTTTCATTGTTAACTATCCAGTCTAGCTCTACATAAACACTGTAGGCTTTATCTTTACATCTACCTTTCTCCATATTCAAAATGGTAGCTATATTTCCAAGAATTTTTGATATTTTCCAAAAGGAGATGGAGTCATAGCAAAAGGTATTCCGTCTATTAGTTCCCAATCACCTTCCCAAAGCTTATAATCGTCTATTGTGTATCTTGGCATATATTTTTCTACAATCATTTTTTTGCCTCTATATAGTTAATCTATCATTAAATATAAAAATCTACCTTGAACTTTTCAAAAAACTTTTTTATAAGAGATACTGATTGACTGCAATTATTAGAATATTAATCTTTAAGAGTTTTTTTTGAAGAAAAGAGCTCCCCTTTAAGGGAGCTTTTTTTCATGAGAATGCTTTTATTACTTTTTCTGGAGTTATAACATGTTTTTGAAGACCTAATTCATGAGGTTTAAAACCTATAGCTAAACCGATTAACTGCGGAAGGTGAAGTATTGGCATTCCAATACGTGTTCCTATTCTCTCTTCAGCTTCTTCTTGCATTGCATCTAATTGAGTATGGCATAAAGGACAAGGAGTAACCATAAAATCTGCTTGTGCTTTTTTTGCTGATGCTGCATCATAAGCTGTCAATCTTAAAGTTACCTTCTCCTCTGCTGACCAAAAAGAATGAAATCCACAACATGCAAGTTTTGCTTCATGTTCTGCAGGATTTCCACCTAAAGCTTCAATAATCATTTCTAAAGATTTTGGATTGTCTGGATCTTCATATCCTATTAGGTAAGGAGGTCTTATAATATGACATCCGTAGAATGGGGCTATATGAAATTCTCTTAATGGTCTTATCACCATACTTCTTAAAGTGTCAAGACCAACACCATCTATAATCTCCCAAAGAAAATGTGTAACTTCACTTGTCCCTTTATACTCTAATCCTGCTTCTTTTAAAACATCATTCACAGCTTCCTTTAGCTCAGGATCATTATCTAGTTTGAATTTTGTTTCTCTAAGCATAACTGTACATGTATTACAGATAGTCAATAGATCTAATCCTAGCTCTTCAGCTAAAGCTAGGTTTCTTGCATTTATAGTAAGGGCTAGAAATTCATCTTTTTCTTGAACTGCTCCTGCACCACAACAAGAAGCTGCATCAAGCTCAATAAGCTCCATACCAAGTTTTTCCGCAACTAACTTTGTTGACTCGTAAAGCTCCGGAGCTACCCCTTTTGCAGAGCAACCTGTATAAAAAGCATATTTTAAATCAGTCATTACTCATTACCTCCAGTTTCTGCAAAGTTTGCTCTTTTTGCTGTTTTTCTTTTGTCTTCATATATAACTCCCATAATTTGAGGAAGCTTAATATGTACCTCTTTTTCTTTCTCTTTTGCTTTTTCATATATAATTTTTATTTCTTCAAGTCTTTTTATCTTGTGCCCTCCAAAGAAATCTGCATAGTTAACCTTTCCTTTGAATAACATCTTTATACCAAATGGTGCTCTTTTAATAGCACCAACTATTCCTTCCTGTCTCATAGGGAGGAGCATTTCATTTAAAAGACCTCTATTTAAAATATCCTGCTCAAATATCTCAGCGTGTATTTCTCCAGGTGTTTTAAATCCTTCTTCAGCAGCCATTATTCTAAGTCTTACGATATTTTCATAAGGTTGAACTTCTTTAGGACATCTAGTTGTGCATTCCCAACATCTTACACACCATTCAAGGTTTAAATCCTCTAAAACAGCTTCAAGTCTTTCTCTTTTTGCTCCATCTCTTGTATCTGCAGCAAACCTGTAAGCTTTAGAGTGAACCATAGGTCCAAGGAAATCTTTATTTACCTTTAGAGCATTACAGTCTGACATACATGAAGCACATAGGATACAATCAGAGGCAAAATCTATCTTATTATGATCTTCAGGAGACTGTCTATACTCTTTCCCATCTTTTGGTGGGGCCTCTTTTGGAATAAACCAAGGCTTAACTTTTTTCATCTTATCAATAAGCCAATCCATATCGTATATAAGATCTTTTAGAGGCCTAACATTTCCAATAGGATCTACAGTTATGGTATCTGTATGGTATTTTTCTAATATATGTGTTACCTGTACTTTACAGGCTAAAGTTGCATGACCATTTATTCTCATTGCACAGGATCCACATATAGCAGCCCTACAGTTATATCTAAAAGAAATGGAAGGATCCTGCTCTTCTTTTGCTTTAAATAAAGCAGCTAATACTGTCATTCCTTTTTCTACAGGAAGTTCATAGGTCTGATAGTAAGGCTGGGAGTCTTTTGTTGGATCATATCTAAAGACTTTCAGTTTGAACGTTTCCATTATCCTCACCTCTTGGCGTAATAAAACGGTGTTTGTGATATTTTAAAACGAGAATACTAAAAAATCAAAAATATTCAAGGAATAATATACATTTTAAACATAACTCCATAGCATAACCCTAAATGTTGGATCAAATTCCCTGATAATAGGAAACTTTGTTGGTAAAAATATCATTTCAAAAGCTACGGCTACCTCAGAATCAAATAGATGACCTCCCACTACAGAAAAATCTTTTAAAGCTATAGATATATGTGCATGAATAAATGATTCGTTATTATCATTATCTGGATTTACAGAAGTATTTCCATGGAAAGAAACTACTTCATATATACCTTTTATTACTGTTTTATTAAAATCTCCCTTTAAGGGGTCAAATACTCCAATATGAGGATTTCTAACACCTCCTATTGCCCAAAAGAAACCTGAGTTTAGATTTTCTTCTTTTAAAAATTTTTGTATGCTTTCTATAATTTTTTCACTATCTGACAGGCCTATAACATAAAAATTTCCTGATTTTTTGTAGATCATAGCAATATTAACCTCAACGTCTATTTTTATATGTATATCGGAATGAGTTTATAACTTTTGAAACGTTTATAATATTTCATTGAAATATAAAAAAGAGAAATATATTTAGAGCAAAAACAAAGCACTTAAGGAGGATTTATGAAACTAAATATAGGTATAGTAGGACTTCCAAATGTTGGGAAATCAACAATTTTTAATGCGTTAACAGAAACAGGGAAAGCTGAGATAGCAAACTATCCATTTTGTACTATTGAACCAAATGTTGGAATAGTTAATGTTCCTGATAAAAGGCTGGAGAAACTTGCTGAGATGGAGAAATCTCAAAAGATAATACCTGCAACTATTGAATTTGTTGATATTGCAGGTCTTGTTAAAGGTGCAAGTAAAGGGGAAGGTTTAGGAAATCAGTTTTTAGCAAATATAAGAAATGTTTCAGCTATAGCACATGTTGTTAGATGTTTTGAAGATAGTGATGTTGTTCATGTTGAAGGTTCTGTAAATCCTGTTAGGGATGCTGAGATTATTGAGACAGAGCTTATTCTTGCAGATCTTCAAACTGTTGAAAAAAGACTTGAAAAAGTTATAAAACCTGCAAAATCAGGAAACAAAGAGGCAAAATTTGAGGTTCAGGTTTTAGAAAAAGCAAAGAAGATACTGGAAGATTTAAAACCTTTAAGGACTCATCTAGATGAGTTTGAGGAAGAAGAGATTGAGTATATGAAAAAAACTATCTTCCCTTTAACAATCAAACCTATTATGTATGTTGCAAATATTAACGAAGAAGATTTACCAAATGGGAAAGATAATAAGTATGTTAAAGCAATAAAGGAAAAAGCTGAAAAAGAGGGAGCACCTGTTGTTGTTCTCTGTGGAAAAGTTGAACAGGAACTTGTGGAAATACCAAAAGAGGAGAGAGGAGAGCTTTTAGAAGCTTATGGTCTTTCTGAACCTGGATTAAATAAGATGATAAGAACAGGATACTCTCTTTTAGACCTAATAACGTATTTTACTGCAGGTGAAAAAGAAGCTAGAGCATGGACTATAAAAAGAGGGACAAAAGCTCCCCAAGCAGCTGGAGAGATTCACTCTGATTTTGAAAGAGGGTTTATTGCTGCTGAAGTTATAAATTTTGATGATCTTATTAAAGCTAGTTCTCTTCAAAAAGCTAAAGAGCTTGGGCTTCTAAGAGTTGAAGGTAAAGATTATGTTGTTCAAGATGGTGATGTAATGCATTTTAGATTTAATGTGTAAAGTTATGTTAATATAATCAAAATTTAACAAAATTTTGGGGTTTTTTAATGCCTAAATACAAATTTAATAAAATTGTTAAATTTAATGAAAACTTTGTAGGGAGTAAAGCTGATTTGCTCCCTATGAGACCTGATTTAAAAAGGTTCTCAAAATTTTTATGGAGTGGGAATGACGAAGGTATATGGTGTGTATATAGGCAAGATCCTAAGACAAAAGAGATATTAAGAATTGAGTTTTTTGCCCCAAAAAAATAAGGTTAAAAAGCTAAAATAGATATATCTTATTTATTTTTAATTTCTTAGTTTTTTCTCTTTAAATTTTATTAATAAAGGTTTAATATGCTTTTTATACCATTTTTGGCAGTTTTAATAGGATGGGTTATTCAAGGACTTATTGGTTTAGGTTCAGGAATTATATCTACAGCTATTTTACTTTTTTTCTTTGAAGCAAAGACAGTTGTAGTATCCCTTTCTATACTAGCTTTACTAGGAACTGTTTATCTTTCTATATCAAACTTTAAAGGAAGGTTCTTCCTAAAAGAGATTTTTATTCTTGTATCTTTTTCCTTTTTAGGAGCTGGTTTTGGAAGTTATCTTTTAAAGATTATTGATCAAAAGCTAGTAGAGGAAGTTTTTGGAGTTGTTATAATTTTCACAGGTATATATGATCTTCTTTTAAAGAAAAGAGATATTCATTTTTCAGAAAATTTTAAAACACTGTTTGGTGCTTTAACAGGCTTTTTAGGTGGTTTAGTTTCTGGTTTGATTGGTGGAGCAGGTCCTTTATATGCATTTTATTTAAATCAGTATTTTCATTCAAAGGAAGATTTTAAGTTTGTTATCTCTTTTATCTTTGCAATATTAAATATTGAGAGAATTTTATTCTACCTTTTGTCTCCAGATTTAAGGAACTTATTTTCTATGGAAATAATTATCCCTGGGTTATTTGCAACTATTTTAGGAGCTTATATAGGAAATACCTTTTGTAAGTGTATTTCTGTTGATGGTTTTAAGAAAATTGTTTCATTAAGTATCACTATATTTGGTTTTTACTTTTTAATAAAAGGCTTATCTATGCCTTAATGTTAAATCTCCTGAATATATAGTTTTTATACCTTTTTCTGTATCTAGTAAAAGCCCTCCTTCTTTATTTAAACCTAAAAGAACGCCTTCAAGATCTATCTCAGGAAGATAAACATTTTCTCCTTTCCACAGTAAAGCATCTTCAACAGTTTTTAAGATTTTTTCAGGTTTTACATCATCAAGACATGCTTCTAGGTTTTCTAAAATTTTTGCAAATATTTCTTTTCTTGGAAGTTCTCTTTTTTCCTCTATAAGAAGAGATGTTGCAGGTCTATCAATACTTTTAAACGACTCCTCTGTATTGTTTACATTTATCCCTATCCCTACAACAATCTTTGATATCTCATTTCCCTCTATCTCACTTTCTATTAAAAAACCTGCAAATTTCTTATTGTTTATATAAAGGTCATTAGGCCATTTTATGTATATTTTTTGAAAGATAAAATCTTCCAGCGTTCTTTTAATAACAGCTGGAAATAAAAGGGAGTAGATAAGAAAGTCATTTATAGGAAGTGTTTCTTTCAAAACAATGGAGAAGTAAAGTCCTTTTCCCTTCTGAGATATCCATTTTCTTCCCTTTCTTCCTTTTCCAGCTGTCTGATTTTCTGCAAGAACAACTGTTCCATGTGGAAGATTTTTTTCTTTCGCATACACATTTGTTGAATTAATCTCTTCAAAAAATATGTAGTTCTCCCCTAACCAGTATGTTTTTAAATACTTTTTTAATTCATAAAGAACTAGGTGTTCTGTTGATTTTACTAGTTTATAGCCCTTTGGAGAATGTTCTATTATATATCCTATTTTCTCAAGTTTCTTTATTCTTTTCCATACTGCTGTTCTTGATATTTTTAAAATAGATGATAATTTTTCACCGGAGATATAATCTTTTTCAATAAGCTTCAGGATTGTTTCATCTATTTTGTCCATTAAAGAGCTCTTTTATCTGATTTGGAATAGATATAGTTTTCCTAGTTGATCTATCAATACAACAGTGTTTGGTCTTTCCTGTTGCTAAAATTTTTCCTTCTCTTTCTACTGTATATTCAAACCAGAAGAAAAATCTATCCATTTTTGTTAAAACTGTTTTTATAAAGAAACTATCACCAAAAAAGAGAGGTTGTTTATATCTAACTGAAAGTTCTAAAAGAACAATATCTACATTAAGCTCTTCTCTAACTCTGTGATAAGGAAAACCAAACTCCTCAAGGAAAAAACCTCTTGCTTCCTCAAAATATCGGGGATAGTTTGAGTGGTGAACTATCCCCTGTGCATCTGTCTCATAAAAGAAAACTTTTCTTCTGTATAAAACCTGTTTACTCATTTGTCTCTTCTTTTTCTGTTTCTATCTCTTCACTTATAGCTTCCCATAGCCTCATAGCTCCAGCTATGTATCCTTTTATATAGTTATCTATTGTTATTGATATTGTTATTGCATCATCAAGGTTACCATGGTCTAGATCAAACTGAGTAAGTAAAACTACTGTAATCACTCCTTTTTCTGATAGAGCTTCCCATGCTTCTCCGTATGGAAAAGCCATCTCAATTCTTCCATTATCTTTATGTAAAACAACAACAAGATAAGGTTCATGTTCTTCCTCATCATAATCCACATCTACTTCAACTTCCCAACAGGTTTCCTTATTTTCTATCATCTCTTTTATATAGCTATCAGGATCAACAATAACAACAAGTTCTTCATCTTCTGTAATTCTAACATCGTATGGATGATACACATGCTCTTCCATTATTTAACTCCTCCTAACAGTTTTTTTGCTGCTTCTAATACTTCCTCAACCTGATGTTTTTCAGGCATTTCAACATATATTCTTAAAACTGGTTCTGTTCCAGAAGCTCTAAAGAGAACCCATCCATCATTTTCAAATATGAACTTTACTCCATCTGTAGTATCTACTTCTTTTATTTTAAATCCTGCAAGTTCTTTTAAAGGTTCTTTTTTTAATTTTTCCACAAGTTTTCTTCCTTGATCCCCTTCTACTTGAAGATCAAGTCTTTTATAATAGGCTGTTCCAAATTCTCTAAAAACATCCTCTATTATCTGTGTTAAAGGTTTTCCGTGGAAATGTATCATTTCAAGTATCATAAGTCCTGATAATAAACCATCCCTTTCTGGAATATGGAAACCAAATCCATATCCTCCTGACTCTTCTCCTCCAAATGCTATCTTTTCTTTTAAAAATAGCTCAGCTATATATTTAAACCCTACAGGTGTTTTATACAGTTTTCTTCCTTCTTTCTCACATATTCTATCTACAAGGTAAGATGTGGAAACTGTTTTTGCTACAGCTCCAGGAACTTTTTTATTTCTAATTGTATGTAGTAAAAGAAGTACATATCCAAGCTGTGTATTTACAAATTCTCCTCCTTCATCTACTATCCCAACTCTATCTCCATCACCATCGTTAGCTATTCCAAGGATAGCCTCTTCTGCTACCACCTTTCCCATCAAAAGAGGTATATTTTTTTCTATTGGTTCAGGATGATGAAATCCAAAAAATGCATCTCTATAATGATTTATTTCTATAACATCAATAAATGTTTCTTCTAAAGCCTTATGTAAAAGTCCCATTGTTGATCCATGCATAGGATCATGAATTACTTTTTCAGGTTTCTGTTTGAAAACTCCTGGAGTTAAGTAGCTTTTTAACTTTTCTACATAGTAATGATTAAAATCCATTTCTTCCCATTTTGTGACACCAGTCTTAGGCTTGTTTTCTCCAATTCTTTTTTCTACGTCAGATATAATTTCTGGAGTTGCTGGTCCTCCATACCCACCTTTTATTTTATAACCATTGTACTGATATGTATTATGAGAAGCTGTGATCATAACTCCTTCATCAGCATTTAGTTCCCTTGTCATAAGAGATAAAGCTGGAGTTGAACATATACCCGAAGATAAAATAACTTCAAAACCATTACTTGCGAAAACTTCTGCTACAAGAGAAGCAAACTCTTCAGACATAAACCTTGGATCGTAGCCTACTACAACTTTTTTTCCGTCGTTTTCTTTCAAATGATCTGCGTGTGCTTGTGCAACTTTTGCCACATTATCAAATGTAAAATCTTTAGCTATAACAGCCCTCCAACCATCTGTTCCAAATTTTATACTCATTATTATCCTCCGAAAAGAACATAAAATTACAGTTTACATTTTAGAGCTTTTCTTTTTAGTAGGCAAATAAGCTAATAAATTAAGAATATATACCGATATTTATTAATACTTTTTAATAAAAAGTAATCTGAATTAATAAGGTTTAAGATGAAAAAGTTAACCTGTAATTTCTACGAAGAAATAAAGAAAAAAAATAAGCTATCTCAGGAAGAGATAAAAAAGTTAATGGATATCGTTCGTAAAGAACTTAGTTTCTTAATTAAATTTAACATTCCTCCTCTTCCTAAAAACTATGAAAGATGGTTTTTAATATTCTGTCATCTATCTGAAACTGGTAAAAAGCTAACAGACCTGGAAATAATAGGTTTATACAAACAGGTGTTTAATGAAGACATAGTGGAGATAACAAAGGAAAAAGATGAAGAACTAACAGAAAAACTAGCAGATGTTGCGGAAAAGTTGGATATGATAATGATGTCTTTAATTGAAAATATTGATACTCATCAAAGAAATATAGATAATCATACAAGAGAGTTGGAATACAGCAAATCTATATCCTATAAAGATTTAACTGCAGCAATAAATAAGATATTAGAGGAAATTTATGAACTAAAGGAGCAGAATCTTAACCTAAAGAGGGAAGTTGAAAGATATCATGAGGAAATAAAAAGGTTACAAAAGGAACTTTCCATAGCAAAAGCTGAAGCTAGTTTTGATTTTCTTACAGGCCTTGTAAATAGAAAAAGATTTGAGAGAGCTATTGAAGATGCAATAAGGGATTTTCATAAAAAAAATTATCCTTTTTCTATAATATTTGTTGATATAGATGATTTTAAAAGAATTAACGATACATATGGACATTTAGCTGGAGATATAGTTTTAAAAGAGATAGCTTCTATATTTAAGTTTTATTTAAGAGCTAACACCATTGTTGCAAGAATAGGTGGAGAGGAATTCTGTATACTTCTTCCTGGTGTTGAAATTGAAGACGCTAGAAAAATAGCAGAAAGATTAAGAAAAATTATAGAAAATAGGGAGATAAAACTTGAAGATGGAACATCTATAAAGGTTACAGCTTCTTTTGGTGTAACGCAGGTAAAAATGGGAGATACAGTAAAATCTATTCTTGAGAGAGCTGACAAAGCTTTATACAAAGCAAAAAGAAAAGGAAAAAACAGAGTAGAAGTTGAATTGTAACTTCCCATATTTAAATGTAGGGTTTACTGCTTCCTTTTCTTTGAGATCAAATTTGCACAAAGATGTGCAGAGCACAGGCATTACTTGTTTTACTTTGTATCACTAGTTTAGCTTTTATCCCATCTTTTAAAAGATGAGCTTTTTCGGATCTTATCTGTAAAATCTAGAGACATTTACTTCAATTTTAAGACCTAAATATTAAGATTTCTAATAGTTTTATAATCGTATTCTCAGCCAATTAATACAATACTTTCTATTTCAAAGCATTTGTTAAAAACAAAATTAGCCTCTGCCTTTTAAAGGCAGAGATTTTTTTTATCCCTTAAGGTTTTTTTAAGTTTTTCTTTCTTATTCTAATGGCGTCAGGAGTTACTTCTATAAGTTCATCTTCAGCTATCCATTCCATAGCTTTCTCAAAATCCATCTCTTTGTGTGGTGTAACTTTTATATTTTCATCATTTGCAGCAGCTCTAACGTTTGTAAGTTTTTTCTCCCTTGTTATGTTTACCCACAGGTCCTTATCCCTGTTGTGCTCTCCTATTACCATTCCTTCATAAACTTCTGTTCCTGGAGGAATAAAGAAGATTCCCCTATCCTGAAGACCGAAAATAGCATAAGGAGTTGCTACACCTTTCCTATCTGCCACAAGGGCACCATTTTGTCTTGTTTTTATATCTCCAAACCAAGGCTCCCAACCTTCAAAAATCGTGTTTATTAAACCTTCACCTCTTGTATCTGTCTTAAACTCAGAACGGTATCCTATAAGACCCCTTGATGGAACTAAAAACTCAAGTCTTACCCTTCCACTTCCGTGATTAATCATATTTATCATTTTTCCTTTTCTTGAACCAAGCTTTTCTGTAACAACTCCAACAAACTCCTCAGGAATATCTATAAGAACCCTTTCCACCGGCTCATGCTTAACACCATCTATATCTTTTGTTATAACCTCAGGTTTTGATACCTGAAACTCATATCCTTCTCTTCTCATCATCTCAGCAAGGATAGAAAGCTGCAGCTCCCCTCTTCCCATAACAAGGAAAGCTTCAGGGTTATCAGTGTCTTCAACTCTTATAGCAACATTTGTAAGAGTTTCTTTATAAAGCCTTTCTCTTAGATGTCTTGATGTTAAAAACTTTCCACTTCTTCCAGAGAAAGGAGAATCATTTACAGAAAAGATCATAGATATAGTAGGCTCTTCTACAGTTATTGGTGGTAGAGCTTCAGGATTTTCTGCGTCTGCTATTGTATCTCCTATATGGATATCATCAAGACCTGCTATCGCTATGATATCTCCTGCTTTTGCTTCTTTTGTTTCTATTCTTTTTAGTCCTTCGTATGTGTATAAAGCTCTTACTGTCCCTTTTAAAACTGTTCCATCCCTCTTTACAACTGATACCTGCTGCCCAACTTTTACAGTTCCATTAAACACTCTTCCTATAGCAAGTCTTCCAACATAATTATCGTAGTCCAAAGATGTTATTAGAAATTGAAGTCCTTTTTCAGGGTCATACTCAGGTGCTGGCATATAATCAACGATTTTTTCAAAAAGAGGTCTCATATCTTTAGAGTCATCTTCAAGCTCTTCTTTGGCTATTCCTTCCTTTCCGATGGTATATAGGATAGGAAAGTCAAGCTGTTCTTCTTCTGCATCAAGGTCTATAAAAAGGTCATAAATCTCGTTTATAACCTCGTTTATCCTTGCATCTGGTCTATCTATCTTATTTATAACAACAAGAGGAGTTAATCCTGCCTCTAAAGCTTTTTGCAGAACAAATCTTGTCTGTGGCATTGGTCCTTCTGCTGCATCAACAAGAAGGATAACACCGTCAACCATTTTTAAAGTTCTTTCTACCTCTCCTCCAAAATCAGCGTGCCCCGGTGTATCAACAATGTTTATCTTTATATCTTTGTATCTGATAGCTGTGTTTTTTGCCATTATTGTTATTCCACGTTCTCTCTCAAGGTCTATGTTGTCTAAAACTCTCTCTTCTACCTCTTCATTTTCCCTAAACGTTCCACTCTGCTTTAAAAGAGCATCTACAAGAGTGGTTTTTCCATGGTCAACGTGGGCTATAATAGCCACGTTTCTAATATCCTTTCTTAATGTCTTTTTTCTGTTTTCAACGGTTTCTTTCAAATCTTTACCTCTCTAAAATTATTTAAAATGTTATTTTATAATCAGAAATTTATAAAAAAACTATGATTTATCAAACTATCTACTAACAATTTTTGTTTTTTTGATAATAACAGGAGCTATAGGGACATCTGACATGCCTTTTACTGTATGAGTTGGAATTCTTGCTATCTTTTCAACAACAGACATTCCCTCTATAACTTTACCAAAAACGGTGTATCCGTACATATCAACAGATTCAGGATCTCCATAATCAAGTTTATAGTTATCTGAAAGATTTATATAAAACTGAGACGTCGCACTGTCAGGGTCTGAAGTTCTTGCCATTGCAACAGTTCCCCTTAGATTTTTAAGACCGTTATTTGCCTCATTTTTTATAGGGGGATACGTTGGCATCCTGTAGTTCAAATCTTTATCAAACCCTCCACCTTGAACTACAAAGTTTGGAATTACTCTATGGAAGATAAGACCTTCATAAAAACCATCTTCTACATACCTTAAGAAGTTTTCTACTGTAACAGGAGCCTTTTCAGGGAACAACTCTATCTTGAAAGAACCAATATTAGTTTCTATCTCAACAACTGGATTACCCATTTCCTCCTCCTTTTGCATAAGCTAAAGCTCCATATGCACCGCTAAACTCTCCAAGTTTAGATAGACCAATTTCTACATCTCTAAAAGGAAGAGGAAAGGCTAACTTTTTTAAATCAGCAGTAGCCATCTCAACTAACGCTGGATAATGCTCAGGTATTCCTCCAGAGAGAATTATTTTATCTGGGTTAAAAAGATGAACAAGGTTCATAAGACCATATGCCAGATATCTAGAAAACTCTTCTAAACTTTCCATTGCTATCTCATTTCCCTCATTTGCAAGGATAATGATCTCAGATGAAGGGATATGTTTATCTGTTTTAAAAAAGTAAATTCTCTCAAGCCCATAGGAAGAGACATAAGCCTCTAAACATCCTTTTCTTCCACAGTGACAGAGCCAACCATTTTTATCTATAGTCATATGTCCCACTTCCATAGCAGAACCAGAAACACCTGTAAGCAGATTTCCATTTATAACAGCTCCACCGCCTAAACCTGTCCCAAGAGTAAGACATAAGAGTATCTCAGCATCTTTTCCAGCTCCGTATATATACTCTCCGTAAGCTGCTAAAGTTGCATCATTTTCAACATACACAGGAACATTAAGCCTTTTCTCAAGTTCCTCTTTTAGATTTAGATCTTCAATAGGTTTTATATTTGGAGAAGCTGTTATCCTGCCAGTTTTTTTATCTATCAAACCTGCCACTGCAACTCCAAGAGCCTTTGGAGAGTGTTTTTCCACTATATTTTTTATCTCTTTTAAAAGCTCCTCTCTATTTCCCTGTGAGACAATATCCTTAACAAAAATTTTACCTGTTTCAATCCCATCACTGTTTTCAAAAGCATACTTTATAAATGTTCCACCAATATCTAATCCTAAATACCCCATTTAACCTCTCTCTTTAAGCATTGCTGTTAGTATTTTCATCATTTCAGGCATAGCCTTTGGATCTGTTCCTGTTATGATGTTTCCATCAACCTCAACAGGTTTTCCTGTGTATATTGCTCCTGCATTTTCTATATCATCTCTAATGGAGAAAAATCCTGTAACCCTTTTTCCTTTTATTATCCTTGCTGAGATTAGTGCCCATGGTCCATGACATATAGCAGCTACAATCTTTCCTTCGTTATACATCTTTCTTATAAACTCTAATGTTTCTTTATCTCTTCTAAATCTATCAGGAGCATAACCACCAGGGATAAATACACACTCGTACATATCAGTGTTATCAGGATCTATTTTTTTAGAGGCATGGAATATCATTCCTTTCTTTCCTACAAACTCTCCAACTCTAGGAGCTAGAACATCAACAATATAACCTTCCTCTTTGAACCTGTATAAAGGATATATAAACTCAACATCCTCAACTAAATCTTCTAACAGCAAAGCTATTCTTTTCATGATTACTTCTCCTGGGAGTATTTAGCTTTTACATATATATATCTTAAAGGATTTACAGGTTTTCCGTTTTTTCTTATCTCATAATGGAGATGAACCCCTGTAGTTCTCCCTGTCTTGCCAGCGTATCCTATAATCTGTCCTGCTTTAACAGGCTGATTCTTACCAACCCTCTTATAGGCAAGATGAGCATACCACGTTTCATATCCATTTTTGTGTCTTATAATTACAACCTTCCCATAACCTCTTTTCCATCCTGAAAATACAACAACACCATCAGCTGTTGCCCTTACAGGCTGTTTGTACGTCGCTTTAATATCAATTCCTGTATGAAACTTTAAAATGCCAGTAAATGGATCAGGTCTGTAACCAAATTTTGATGTTATAACTCCTTTTAATGGAAAACCGTAAGGTATCTTTCTAGAGATATATCTTCTACTGTAAGAAACATTTTTCTTTTTGTATGTGTTTTTTGTAGAAGAAATCTCTTTTGATACAAGTTTTTCAATAGAAGCAATAAGGGATAACTTTTCCTCTTTTAACTGTGCTATCTGATTTTCCTGCTTTTTTATTAACTGTTTAAGCTCTTTTTCCTTTTTTAAATGATAAACATGTGAAGAAAAGGCAAAAACGGCAAAAACTGTAAGGGCAACGCTGTAAATCTTATACAGTTTCATTAGCAGTTCTCCTTTAGAATTTTTGCAGCTTCCTTTGCGTGATACGTTATTATGATGTCTGCGCCAGCCCTTTTTATAGATGTTAATGTTTCCATCATAACCTTCTTTTCGTCAATCCATCCTAATTTTCCAGCTGCCTTTATCATAGAGTATTCACCACTCACATTGTAAGCAGCTACAGGAAGATTAAAGTTTTTTCTTATATCACTGATGATATCTAGATACGCCAAAGCAGGTTTTACCATAACAATGTCTGCACCTTCTTCTATGTCTAAAGCTACTTCTCTTAAAGCTTCTCTTCTGTTTGCAGGATCCATCTGATACGTTCTCCTGTCTCCAAATGCAGGAGCTGACTCAGCAGCATCTCTAAAAGGTCCGTAGTAAGCAGATGCGTATTTTGCTGAGTAAGACATAATAGGAATGTTTGAAAAGCCTGCCTCATCTAAAGCTTCTCTTATTGCTTTTACAACGCCGTCCATCATTCCAGAAGGAGCTACCATATCTGCCCCAGCTTTTGCATGAGATACAACCTGTTTTTTTGTATTTTCCAAAGTAAGGTCGTTATTCACATCATGTTCATGTAAAACTCCGCAGTGTCCATGCTCAGTGTATTCACAGAAGCATACATCAGTTATAACGTACAACTGAGGATAATTCTTTTTTATATGTCTTATAGCCTTTTGTATAATCCCCTCTTCACTCCATGTATCACTTCCAACAGCATCTTTATGAGAAGGAATTCCAAAAAGAAGCACTGCAGGGATTCCAAGCTCTACAACTTCATCAAGTTCCTCATCTATTCTATCTAGTGAATACCTGTGGATTCCAGGCATTGAAGGAATTTCTATCTTTATATTTTCCCCATCTTCTATAAATAGAGGATATATAAAATCGTCTACAGACAGATTGGTCTCCCTCACAAGTCTTCTTATATTTTCGTTTCTTCTCAATCTCCTTGGTCTGTGGATAGGAAAAGCCATGGCATCTCACCTCAACTTTTTATAAAAATTTTTTGTCTATATCTCATTACTTCAAGATAGCGTTTCTGCATATAGAAGCTGATTTTTTTAGTTTACCACAGGCTTAAGAAAAAAATGAGTAGTAGAAAAACAGAAAGTTTTTATCTCTGTTGACAAGCTTAATAGTAACTATTATCATTATCTTAACAGTAATCATTACTAATACTATGGAGGTTTATTATGATTGTTAAAACTATCTTTACCACGGTATTTTTACTTACAGTTTTTATTTCTGCATTAGCTAATGAGGAGATAAAAGTAGGAAATCACTATTTAGTAGCCTATGTAAAGTATTTTGCTATGGCTAATGAGAAAAATTACCACAACTCTTCTGGTACCGGGATTATTGAGGGATACGTAATATTCAATGGGAAAAAGATTCCAAAAAATAGAAGAAAGCTGATAACAAAGGACAGGAAGGTATGTGGGAAAGGTTTCAAAATTGATAGAGTCTACATAATTGGTAAAAATAAAGGTGTTAAAAACGCCGTTGTCTATATTTCAGATCTAAAAGTAAAAAAACCGGAAGAAAGATTGTTAATTCAGAAAAAGTGTGAATTCCATCCTAGAGTACTTTCTATGTCAGCTGGTTCTGTACTTGTAATAAGAAATGATGATCCAATCAAACATGAGGCTACAGGAGTACAGAACTTTGAAACAATTTTCAAGGTTCCTCAACCTAAAAAAGGGATGGTGGATAAAGTTAGATTAAACAATCCAGGCATTGTAAAAATCACCTGTAGTATTCATGGATGGATGATAGCATGGGCTGTTATTCCTCCAAATCCATTTCACGCTGTAACAGATGAAGAAGGAAAATTCGTTATAAAAGATGTTCCTGCAGGAGAATACACTTTAAAACTTTGGCATGAAGGATTTGGGGAAAAAGAAATAAAAGTTAACGTTCAAGAAGGGAAAACTACACACGTTACATTCAAGGTTCAATAGAACATCTATTTAGGAGGTATAAAAATGAAAGGGAAAATGTTCACTTTTGCAATTAGTCTAGGGCTTATAGTAGGGGTTTCATTTGCCAATGGAGATATGAGGCTTAAATCTCTTCCAGATAAACCTCCTGAGCCAGAGGATAACCTAACAACACCTGAAAAAGTTGAGCTTGGAAAGTTCCTTTACTTTGATCCCAGGTTATCAGGAGATGGAAGTACATCCTGTGCAACATGTCATGACCCTTCAGAAGCTTGGGGTAAAAATCAGGTAATGTCTCCAGCGTATCCTGGAAATGCACATTTTAGACATTCACCTACTATCTTAAACTCGGCATATAACTCTTTAATGTTTTGGGATGGTAGAGCAAAAACTCTGGAAGAGCAGGCAAAGAAACCTATTATCACACCTTTTGAGATGAACCTTCATTATGATCTTATGATTGAAAGACTAAGAGCTATATCCAAGTACAGAAGTATGTTTAAAAAAGCATTTCCCAATGATAAAGAACCTGTAACACTGGAGAACACTGTAAAAGCTATTGCTGCATTTGAAAGAACTATAGTCTGTAATGATACTCCATTAGACAGATATCTTAGAGGAGATAGCAATGCCCTGAGCAAAAAGCAAAAGTTAGGTTTAAAGTTATTCCTAGGTAAGGCAGGTTGTATCCAGTGTCATAACGGTGAAAACCTAACTGATAATAAATTTCATGTTACAGGCGTTCCCAAAAGTAAGGCAGAAGATAACGTCCTAACAAAGATAACAAGAAATTTTGCTATAAGACAGTTTGGGTTTGATAATCCATATCAGTTTGATAGAGATTTAGGCAGATTTTTTATAACAAAAGATCCAGAGGACAAAGGAGCATTTAAAACTCCTACTCTAAGAAATGTAGCACTTACCCCACCTTACATGCATAATGGAGCCTTTAAAACACTAAAAGAGGTAGTTGAATTTTACAATAAAGGCGGAGGAGATGCTCAAAATAAAGATTCCCGTCTAAAACCTTTAAATCTTTCAGAAGAAGAAAAATCAGCATTAATAGCATTTTTAAAAGCATTAACATGCGAAAACATACCACAAATAGAAGAACCTGAGTTACCAGATTTTGATCAAAAATAAAAAGGAGGTTATAAAAATGAAGATTTCAAGAAGAAATCTCATTAAACTATCTGCAACAGCTGGTTTAACAGCTTTTACAGCAACTTCAATATCTCCACTTCTGGGAGTTATAAATGTAGCACAGGCTAATCCTTTGAAGAAGACAAAGATTGTTCCTTTTAATTTTGCAGTAATTGGAGATGCTCATCTGTACGAAATACCAAACCACAGATTTGATAAAACCCTTGAAAAAGCTGTGAACCAGGTCCTGAACATGAAACCAAAACCTGATTTTGTAGTGTTTTTAGGAGATCTTGCGAACTTTGGTAAGAAAGAAGAGCTTTTAAAAGGAAAAAGAATTTTAGATAAACTGAGAAAAGCAAAAATTCCTTACAGGATAATTCCTGGAGAACATGATTGGTACTTTGATTTAGGAAAATTCTGGAAAGAGCTTTTTGGCTCGCCTTATTGGAGCTTTAACTATAAAGGAGTTCACTTTATAGGGATGAACTCTATAATCGTTAAAGATTTCTGGACAACAAGAGATATGACTCCATGGGAAAGAATGCTTGCTATAGCTGAACTTGAATGTGATATATGTGGATTATGGGGAGTTGGAGAAAAACAACTTCAATGGTTAAAAGAAGATGTAAAAAATCTTCCTCCTGATACTCCTATAGTTATTTTTACACACTCACCATTGTGGAACTATTATCCCCGTTGGAATTTCCAGACTAAAGATGCAGATGCAATAAGGGATATTCTCTCAAAATTTGAAAAAGTTATAGCTATACATGGACATGTACATCAAGTTGTTTATAACAGAACAGGAAATATGGTTCATATTGGAAACCTTGCAACATCCTGGCCTTGGCCTTATCCACCTGTTAAACTGCCATACCCAAAAATAATTATGAACAGGGTAGATCCTGGAGATATGTACGATGGAGTAGGATTTTCCACAACATACATAGATGATACATTCTTAGGGAATATGAAATATGTAGAGTGGGCAGATCTAATACCAAAAGACTTTAAAAACAGTATTCCATTATAAAAGGAGGTGTAAGCTATGA
Organism: Persephonella sp.; assembly: GCA_027028005.1. Taxonomy (GTDB): domain Bacteria; phylum Aquificota; class Aquificia; order Aquificales; family Hydrogenothermaceae; genus JAADDV01. The sequence continues at coordinate 44,664 of JALVKE010000198.1, forward strand.
GAATAAAAAATACATTCCTTACAGGAATATTACTTGCAGGTGTTCTTATAAGTGAATCAAATGGTAAACCTCCATTTGAGAAAGAAGAATTAAAACTTATGAAAGAAGAATTAATTAATCTTGTAAAAAAGGGGATGAGCTTTGGCACAGTCCAAAACTTGGGACAAATGGTCTAACCTGTGCCAACTGCCATCCAGATGCAGCCTACTCAAACCCAAATACATTTCCTAAATATCAGTCTAACATAGGTAAAGTAGCTACATTAAGAGAAATGATAAACTGGTGTATTCAAATTCCTTTAGAAGGAAAATCCTTACCAGAAGACAGTGAAGAAATGAAAGCTTTAGAAACATACTCCATATATATGTATAGAGGATTTAAACTAAAACCAGGAGATAATGAGAAAGCCTATCCTTCTATAAAAGTTGAATCAGGTCCAGGATATCCTTAGATTGAATGAGAGACCCTAAAGGGTCTCTCACAAAAACAATTTTTAAAATCTAAAAACAATCTTTAAAAAGTACATATTGTTCTCTTTAATATAAAAAATATTTCTGAACGTATTCCCGGACTGTTCTTTTGAAAAAAATACTATCAACTGTGTCCTTTAAGATACCTGCTAAATACTTAAATCTTATTTATCCGTTTTAAAACTGGTTTTTAATTTTTTCAAAGAATTTTTGCTGTAAATCTAATAATTTCATTATGTACTGATGAAACAGCTTTATGTTTGAAATACTATACCACTGTTATCTTGGTAGTTTATCAAATAATCTTGTATTTCTTGTAAAATAATGAATTAAAGAGAATTTTATTGTTTGTATTAAGGAGGAAAACATTGAGAGCATCTCAGTACTTTATACCTACTATGAAAGAAGCTCCAGCAGAAGCTGAAGTTCCAAGCCATATATATCTATTAAGGGCAGGGTACATAAGAAAGCTGGCAGCAGGAATATATGAGTATCTTCCCCTTGGTCTAAGGGTATTAAGAAAGATAGAAAATATTATAAGAAAACATATGGATGAAGCAGGAGCTTTAGAAGTTCTCCTTCCAATTTTAACTCCTTCAGAGCTTTGGCAGGAAACAGGTAGGTGGGAAGTATATGGAAAAGAGCTTTTTAGAGTACAAGATAGAAAAGGAAGATGGTTTGCTTTAGGACCAACCCACGAAGAAACAATAACAGACCTTGTTAGAAAAAATATCCGCTCGTACAAAGATCTTCCTAAAAACTTCTATCAGATACAGACAAAATTTAGAGATGAGGCAAGACCAAGATACGGTCTTATAAGAGGAAGAGAATTTATAATGAAAGATGCCTATTCTTTTGATGTATCGGAGGAAATGGCTGTTAAGTCTTATGAGATTATGAAAGAAACATATCACAAAATATTCTCTGAGTTAGGTCTTGATTTTCTTATGGTAGAAGCAGATGTTGGTGCCATTGGTGGCAAGTATTCTCATGAGTTTGTTGTAAAAGCTGCAAATGGAGAAGCTCATATTGTTTACTGTGAGAATTGTGGATATGCTGCCAATGTTGAGGCTGCAAAGTATGAGTTTGAGCTAGACAAACTACCACCAGAAGAACCTAAACCTCTAGAAAAAGTTTACACTCCAGGAGTATCCTCTGTTGAAGAGGTAGCAAAGTTTTTAGGAGTAGACCCTAAAAAGATTGTAAAAACATTGGTTTACATACTAGATGATGGATCAGCTGTTGCTGTTTTAATAAGAGGAGATAGAGAATTAAATGAAACAAAACTTATTAACTATTTTAAAGCTCTAGATGCACATCTTGCATCTTCTGAAGAGTTAGAAAAGCTTGGTATTGTTGAAGGATTTGTTGGACCTATAGGGCTAGATATTCCTGTATATGCAGATATCTCAGTTAAAGACCTTCACAACTTTGTTGTTGGGGCAAATGAGAAGGATTATCACTACATAAATGTAAATATACCAAGAGACTTTGAACCTGTAGAGTTTGTAGATTTTTCAACAGCAAGAGAAGGAGACCCTTGTCCTGTATGCAAGTCTCCTTTAAAAGAAACTACCGGTTTAGAAGTTGGACATATCTTTCTCCTTGGAACTAAATACTCAGAAGCTATGAAAGCTTACTTTGTTGATAAAGATGGAAGAGAAAAACCTATAATAATGGGATGTTATGGTATAGGTGTTAGCAGATTAATGGCAGCGGCTGTTGAACAGAATCACGATGAAAATGGTATTATATGGCCTGAAAATATAGCACCATTTAAACTTCAAATACTAGCATTGAATACAAAAGATAAAAATGTAATGGATATTGCAGAAAATGTATATAAAAAGGCAAAATCTAAAGGTATAGAAGTTTTGTTTGATGATAGAGATATTTCTCCAGGAGCTAAGTTTAAGGATGCAGATCTTATAGGTATACCATACAGAATTGTAGTAGGAAGGGGAGCAAAAAACGGGAAGGTAGAGTTTCAAAAAAGAGCTAATAGTGAGAAAAAAGAAATAGAAATAGAAAAAGTAGATGAGATTTTAGATGAGCTAGTTTAAGGGAGAAATTCTCTCCCATTTATCTTATAAAATCAATAACATAATATGTGAATTTGATATAATAAACGTTTGTTATTCTTGAATAAAATTTAGAAAAAAGGAGTAGGGAATGAGCGTTACTGTTGAAGAAAAAGGATTAGTAAGAACTCTAACAATAGAAGAGTCTGGGGAGAAAATAAAGAATTTAACAGACCAGGTTATAAAAGAAATAGCAAAACAAGTTAATATTCCAGGTTTTAGAAAAGGCCATGTACCAGCTTCAGTTATAAAGGCAAAATACAAAGATATTATCAAAGAAGAAGTTGCAAAGAAATATATCTCTGAAGAACTTCAAAATATACTTCAAGAAAAAAATCTTTCTCCAGTTTCTCCAGATGTTACATTTGGAGATATTGAACTAAAAGGAGATACTTTAAAACTAAAAGTGGCATTTGAAGTTGCTCCTGAGTTTGAACTTAAAGAATACGAAGGAATGGAAATTCCTACAATTAAATATGAAGTAAAAGATGAAGATGTTGAAAAGGCAATAAACACTTTACTTGAACAGAGAGCAAAGTATGAACCTGAGGATAAACCTATTGAAGAAGGAGATCTCATTAAAATTCACTACCATATAATCGCAGATTCAGGGGAAGAAGAAGAGGATGACTTTGAAGTTATAGTAGGTGCAAATCAGCTTAGACCAGAAATTGAGAAGGAGATTATAGGAAAAAAAGTAGGAGATGAAGTAGAAGTAAAAGATGTTCCTCTTTACGATGAAGAAGGAAAAGAGTTTGGAAAGGCTACAGTTAAAGTAAAAATCTTAGAAGTTAAAAAGAAAATACTCCCTGAATTTAATGATGAGTTTGTAAAAGAAGTAGGTCTTGGTGAAAATGTTGAGGAAGCTAAAAAGAAAATAAGAGAAGATCTACAGAAGAAAGTGGAAGAAGCTAAAAACAGAGAGATAGAGCAAAAGATAATAGATAAACTTGCACAGCAGTATGATTTTGAGGTTCCATCATCTTTAGTTAAAGCTGAGCTTGAGTATCTTCTGCAAGACTATGCAAAACAACTTGAAAGTATTGGAATAAAACCAAATCAAGAGATGCTTGCAGCTGCAGCTAGGGGTTTAGAACAGACAGCTGTAAAAAATGTAAGAGTAATGTTTGTTTTAAATAAGATTGCAGAAAAAGAAGGTATTGAAGTAACAGAAGAAGAGATTAATAAAGAGATAGAGGAGTTGGCAAAAGCGTACGGAGCTACAACAGAACAGATGAGACAGTATCTTGAAGAGCAGGGAACTATAAATAATATTGTTTATAGTATTCTAAGAAGGAAAGTTATAGATAGAATTAAAGAAAAAGCTAATATCATAGAGTTAACTCCAGAAGAGTATGAAGAAAAATATGGAAAAAAGGAAGAGGGTATTGAAGAAAAGAAATCTGAGGAGAAGCAGGAAACTCCAGAAGTAGAAGAAGCAAAAAAGGAATAGAAAATTTTTATAAAAGGATTAAATTGTCCCCAAAAATTTTTTATGGAGGTCTTGATGGATAAAAATATAGATAAAATTGTTAGCCAGCTTGTTCCTATTGTTATTGAGCAAACTCCTAGAGGAGAAAGAGCTTATGATATTTATTCTAGACTTTTAAAAGACAGAATTATCCTTTTAGGGTCTCCAATAGATGATCATATAGCAAATCTTGTTGTTGCTCAGTTATTATTTTTAGAGTCTGAGGATCCTGATAAAGATATTTATATGTACATAAACTCTCCTGGTGGTGTAGTTACAGCAGGCTTAGCTATATACGATACAATGCAGTATATAAAGCCTGATGTTTGCACAATATGTATGGGACAGGCTGCATCTATGGGAGCTTTCCTTTTAGCAGCTGGAGCTAAAGGAAAAAGATATTCACTTCCTAGTTCTAGAATAATGATCCACCAGCCTTTAGGTGGCTTCCAAGGGCAGGCAACAGACATAGAGATACATGCTAGGGAAATTCTTAGATTAAAAAAATACCTAAATGAGAAACTGGCTGAGCATACAGGGCAACCATTAGAAAAGATTGAACAAGACACAGAAAGAGATTACTTTATGTCTGCACAGGAAGCTGTTGAATATGGTTTAATAGATAAAGTTATTACCAAGAGGTAAAAATGGAAAAGGAAAATAAATGCTCATTTTGTGGAAAACCACAGAGTGAAGCAAAAGTTTTAATAGCAGGTCCAAATGATATATACATATGTGATGATTGTATATCTCAGTGTAATCTTCTTATAAAAGAAGAGCTAGAAAACAAAGGGCAGGAGCTAGAGGAGTTAAAAGAACTCCCTACTCCCCCTGAAATAAAGAAGAAGCTAGATGAGTACGTTATAGGACAGGAAAGAGCAAAGAAGATTCTTTCTGTAGCTGTTTACAATCATTACAAACGTATATTTTCAAAAGAAAAGTTTTCAAGCGATGATGTAGAGCTTGAGAAAAGTAATATTCTTCTTATTGGACCAACAGGATCAGGAAAAACGTTACTAGCAAGGACATTAGCAAAAATTTTAAATGTTCCATTTGCTATAGCAGATGCTACAAATATAACAGAAGCAGGATATGTAGGAGAGGATGTAGAAAGTATTTTAGTTAGATTAGTTCAGGCTGCCGATTATGATATAGAAAAGGCAGAAAAAGGAATTATTTACATTGATGAGATAGACAAAATAGCAAAAAAATCAGGAGAAAATCCATCTATAACAAGAGATGTATCAGGAGAAGGCGTACAGCAGGCTCTACTAAAGATACTTGAAGGAACTATTGCAAATATTCCTCCTCAAGGAGGAAGAAAACATCCTCATCAAGAGTTTATTCAACTAGATACAACAAATATTCTCTTTATACTTGGTGGAGCTTTTGTTGGTCTAGAAGATATTATTAGACAAAGAATAGGTAAAAAAGCTATTGGATTTGCAACAGAGATTAGATCTAAAGAAGAGGAAGGAGATATACTTTCTCAAGTGAGGGTTGAAGACCTTATAAAGTTTGGTCTTATTCCTGAGTTTATAGGAAGGATTCCAGTAATAGCAACTCTTGAGGAACTAGATGAAGATGCCCTTGTTAGAGTTCTCACAGAACCAAAAAATGCTCTTATAAAGCAGTACAAAAAATTACTTGCTATGGATGGTGTAGATCTAGAGTTTACAGAAGATGCTATAAGGGAAATTGCAAGAGAGGCAATTGCCAGAAAAACAGGAGCAAGGGGACTTAGAGCTATTGTGGAAGAAATAATGCTAGATGTTATGTATGAAATTCCACAGGCAAAAGGTGTTAAAAAAGTTGTAATAGACAGAGAAGTTGTTCAAAAGAAAAAACCTCCAATGATGATTTTTGAGAAAGCAAGTTAAATGGCTACAGTAAAAAAAGTAAAGTTTATAAAAAGTGCAGTTAAGCCGGAGGATTATCCTCCTCCGGATAAACCAGAAGTTGCTGTTGTTGGTAGATCAAATGTAGGAAAGTCTTCTCTAATAAACGCTATTTTTAAAAGAGATATAGCTAAGGTTTCTTCATCTCCGGGGAAAACCCGTCTTATAAACTTCTTTCTTCTCAATGACAAAATATACTTTGTTGATCTTCCAGGATATGGATACGCTGCTGTTTCAAAAGCTGAAAGAGAAAAATGGAGAAAGATGATAGAAAAGTATTTCTACACAAGAGATAATTTAGGTCTTGTAATACTTTTAGTAGATAGTAGACACGAGCCTACTAAGTTAGATATTATGATGAAAGAATGGTTAGATTCTCTAGGGATACCATATATAGTGGTTGCTACAAAGGCAGATAAATTAAATCAAAGTGAAAAGGCAAAAACAAAGAAAAGGATAAGGGAAACATTAAAACTTCCGAAAGATTTTCCGATATTTTTAACATCTTCAAAAGAAAAAACAGGTATAAAAGAATTAATGTCTTACGTTTTAAATCATCTAGAAGCTCATTCTAAAGAATCAGATTAACTGTAAATCCTTTTTATAAATTAATAAACTTATAATCTATTTTACAGTATCAGTGTAAAACTTGATTACAACAGTACTTATGTAAGAAACATTTACAAAGATCTTTCCAACAAGGTTTTTGCTTGTTTGAAACAACATATCTATAGAAATGTAAATGGAAATAACATTTATGTATAAATATATCCTCTTCAAACCTCTTTAAAAATTAACATTTTCAATAACTTGCATTTTTGGCATTGTGCTTGCTTTATATAAAATCAAAATTTGAAATTTAAACTTAAACACTCAAAGGGGGTAAAAACCATGAGAAAATTAGCAAGATCGGCGCTACTTGGTGCTATGGCAACAGGTATCATAGCAGGAGTTGCAAAAGCACACACGTCACATGCTGAATTTTATTTTGAGTTTTCAGGAACACACTCAACCAACGATATGATCACTGTTCCTTGTGAAGCTTCTGATTATCTTGCAAAACAAAGTGTTGAGTACAATTTAGATCCTAACAAGCCTTCTCCTATGGGAAATAACACAGGAGTTTTCATTAAGTACAAACCTGCTAACCAGTTAAACAATGCTGACAACATTGTTTTTACTCTGAAAAATGCAGTTTTTGGAAATAGTCTAAAAAAATGTTGGCTAGTTTTCTACGAACATAATGGAATTGATACAACTGGTAATGGTGTAGGTGATACTAGCTTTGATGTAAACAGAGATGGTGATGCGTATGATATGATTGTTGTTGCTGAAACAAGAAATACTGTGCAGCTAAAAAAATCTATTGAACTTAACGTTGGAGATGCAGGTAGAGGTATTCCTGCTAATGCTATTTATTACCTATGGTGTAACGAAGCAGGTGAACCTAGTTTAATTGATGCAGATGGAACAGCAGGGTCTCCTCAAATACCTAGTAATTATTCAAGATATGCACCTGTAATAAATATCACATCAGATTTATACGATTCAGATACTACAGATACGTGCAAATTATCTGATCCAGGAGATAAAGTATGTATTTCAGCAACTGGATATACATGTTGTCCTCCAGGAAGTGGTGAATTAGATGGTTATAAAACTATTAAGGATTACTGTATTATAGATACTGCATGTCAGTTCATATTAGGTATGAAAGCTAGCTTATCTATTATAGATATGTATCCACAACTTAATACTGCTACTTGTGAAAATAGTAAATCAGGTTTAATTAAATGTTACGATAAAAATTATGAACCTGGTACTGCTTTTGTACCTGTAGGTGACGATAACGATATTTTAAGAACAAATCATTGTACAGATCGTTATGCTGCAGATGGAACTATCTCTATACTTAATGATCCAAGAAATCTTGTAGATGATGATATTGTTCTTGGAGTTAATAAATGGAGAGGTACATTCTCAGTATCAATAAGTGATGTAGACAATAACTATGCTTGTGATAATAGAAATGGAAGAGGCTTTAGAAAAGGTCCTTATGAAGCTTTAGATTTCCCTAATAGAATGTTTATTGATAACAATGGTAATCCAACATCTCCAGCAGCAGCTCATATTCCTTTAAATCCAGGAAGAGCTTGTAGTGCTGAGAATATAAATGTAGTAAATGGAGATCCAAATACTGGTACAACTAATACTATTAAAATTAGAAGAGATAGTGTATGGACTGACGATGTATACATGGGTGTAAACAAGAAAAGACTCTGGTGGGTAAGATGGGGTCTTGAAGAAGAATTAAAGATTTACTCTCCAGACAATGATACTTTTACTGTAAGCCTTAATGAAGAAGAAGCTGCTAAGTGTGATACAAGAAAATGCTGTTATGATGCAGACGGAACAGCTTACTTCAAGAAATGGGAACCAAATGGAGATGAAGCATATATTCCTTACATGATAGATGATAGCCAGTTTTACATCGTTATATCAAACAACTCTTGCTGGGATGCTGAAATCTACGCTAGAGTTTGGGATTCTGCAGGTAGAGTTGTTGATAATGTATACCTTGGAAAAATTGGCAAAAACTCAGTTAGATTTATAACAGGTGCTTCTATAGCATTTGAAGCTAGAAAAGAACATCCACAAATCCTTAGAAACATAATACCTCTTTACTCAGTAATGTTAACAATAGGTGCACCTAAGAGAGATGTAGAAATAGCTGCTTACGATAACAGAAATGGAAAATCTAAGATGGTACCTGTTTATGATAATGGAGCTCACCACTGGAGCTATAGAAACGTTCCATTTAACCAAGATATATTTGAAAAATAATTTGCTCTCATCCACTCTCCCTTCTTCTATACCCTCCCGTATGGGAGGGTCTTTTTACTTATATCTCTTTAAAAGATACTATCTTTCCATTTTCTTTAATGTATTCTACTAGTTTTTTATATGTTTCATTTGAAGATAATGTTTTACTATCTCCAATAATAATTAGTTTTCTTTTTGCCCTTGTTAAAGCAACATTTAATCTTCTTAAATCATCTAAAAAACCTATCTCCTCTTCTGGATTTGAGCGAACAAGAGAGATAATAATCACTTCTTTTTCTCTCCCTTGAAAGCCATCTACTGTTTTTACTTCAACATCAGGTATAAGTTTCTTTAAGTACTCTTCATGATCTTTATATGGAGTTATAATTCCAATATCTTCAGATTTTACCCCTACTTTTTTTAGTAGATCTACTACCTTTTTAACAATCTCAGCCTCCTGAGGATTGTACTTTGATTTACTTCCTTTTTTCTGCTGCTCTAATAGTTTCCCCTCTGTGTCTATGAAAACAATAGGTGTATCATCTGTGATAGGATTTTCTCCAACGTTCCCTGTAATATCTGAAAGTTTCCTATCTTTAACTTCTTCAGCTGATATAAGTTCTCCATTGTAAAACTCTCTAGAAGAAAACTCTTTTATAATATCGTTCATTCTATACTGCACTCTAAGCATGTATGAAACTTGTGGATAAAGCTTCATAAATCTTTCAAACATAGTGAAAGATAGAGGTTTTGCATCAGGATGTAAAACTGTAGGAGGTAGCTGTTTGTGATCTCCAGCAAGGACAGCCTTTCCAGCTTTTATTAATGGTATAAGACAGCTTGGTTCTGTTGCTTGAGATGCTTCATCAATAAAAACAACATCGAAATAATGTTCCATTAAAAACTCACTTCCACTTCCTGAATTTGTAGCACATACAACTTCACTGTTTGATAGTATGTCTTGAATAATCTCTTCTTCTATTCTTTTTTTCTGTTCTATTAATTTTTTTATGTCTTTTTGAAGTCTTATCCATTCAGCCATGCTCTTTAATGTTTCTATTTTATGTCCTCTAACTTTTTTCCCTGCTTTTGCATGTTTTAATATCTGATCGTAGGATAGACCTCTTCTTCTTTGAGGAATTGGCTTTAGATAATTTTCCTGAAGGGCTTTTAATTTATTTATCTTTTTTTCTAAATTTTTAATCTCTGCATATTTAGGGTGATTAAAAGCTTTAGCGTCTATAGAAACGTCTAGGAGCTCTTTTTTTAGTCTAGCAGGATGTCCTATTCTAACTACATTAACATTCCTCTTTATAAGACCTTCAACTATATTATCTACTGCTGTATTACTATCAGCTGTTGCAAGAATTCTTTTTCCTTTTTTTATATGTTGCATGATAACTTCTATAAGAGTAGTTGTTTTTCCTGTTCCTGGAGGACCATGAATAAGGAAAAGCTTTTCACTACAAACAGCTCTTTTTACAGCTTCCTTTTGAAACTCATTAAGGTCTTCATTAAAAAACTCTATATCTTCCTCTTCACAAACGTCAGGTTTCCCATGACCTAAAACAATATCCTCTGGATACAAGGAGTAACCTTTTTCAAAAAATTCTAACGTTCCAAGCATCCTTTTAAAAGTAATGTCATTTACAAAAAGGTCTACTCTCCATTTTTTTCCTGAAGGAAGTTTCTGGGAGAATACTATTGTTATAAAATATTTTCCTTTTTCAAAAACAGTTCCTTCTATTCCATCTTTTAAAGGATGTTTTCTACTAACAAGTACTACATCTCCAACATTTATCTGATGTTCTGGCATATCTTCCCTGTAAAATCTGTATACCTGAAAATCTCCAATAATCTCTCCTACATAAACAGCTTTCAGATTTAAAATTGCTCTACCTTTCTTTTCTCTCTCTTTTCCTGATAGGTTTATTATCTCATTTAGATGAAACTCTTTTTCTGCATCTCTCTCTAGTTCTATATAAAAACTCCAGTAGTCTGCATACTCGTGTTTATCTTTAAAGGTTAATTTCATTAAATTCCTCCTAAAATTTTTAAAATAAGACAACTTAAGCAAAATCTACTATTTTCAAGTCTATTTTTCTCTTTTTGATAAAAGCCAGTAAACAACCCCTAAAGATAAAACAATAGCCCCATAACTAAGGAGCTGAAGATACTTTTCTGCAGATAAAGATGCAATGAGTATCTTTCTAATCATAGCCGCTAAAGCTACTCCAATAAATGCACCTATAGCAAAGCCACCACCTTTTAAATGTTTTATTTCTTCCTGCATTAACTCAGAAACAGCCCATAAAATAAGTAGTGTACCTAGTGTGGCTATAATGGCTTTATCAAAAGCTACCTGCATAGTTATCATCTGATAAACATCGTATAAGAAAAGTCCAAGGACAAAAAATGAAACAAGGATTAATGCACCAACTAAAGCAAAATCTAACATATCAGCAAACTTTCTAGAGAAACTGTAGAGCATCTTTTCTAATGTTGTCATCTCCTCATATCTACTTAACTCTTCCTCTCTGTATGCAAGGGTTAAAACATCTAGATTTATGTCTAAAAGTTTACCTATTGATGAAACAAGCTGATTTCTCTCTTCAGATAGTCCAAACTCTTTATTAATCTTTTCAATAAAAAATCTCCTTATAAAATTAAAAGAAGCATTTACGTAGTGAGTAGGTAATCCTATCTCAACGTGTTTCTCACCAATTTTATGAAGTTTTAAAAAATACGTATAATCATACTTCCCTGAAAATAGATCTAAATACCATTCCTTTAATTTTTCCTGATGTCTTTTAACTGTTTCTTCATCTTTTAGAAACTTTTTTGATTGAGGAAATCTCAAGATAAATCTGTAAAATCTATCAACAAACTCATCAACATATTTAACCATTACAGGTTTTAGTTTTTGAATGTTTTTTACATCTTTTTTAGTAAACTCAAAATCTCTCTTTATCTGTTCAAAATCTATCAGTTCAAACATTTCTGTTTTTTCCATCTCTTACCTCTCTAACAGGACTATACTTTCTATATGATACGTTTGAGGAAACATATCTATCATCTTGACGCTTTTTAGATGAAAGCTCCCCTCTTTAAAAAGGTTTATATCTCTTGCTAATGTTGATGGATTGCAGGACACATAAATAACTTTTTCAACAGATGTTGTTAGATTGATTTTATCAATTAGTTTTTGGCTTAATCCTGTTCTTGGTGGATCAACGACTATTACTTCAGGTTTTTTTTCGTCTATAAGAAATATGGCATCTCTAGACTCCATTCTAAAGAATGAAACATTTTTCATCTTATTTAACTTTCTATTGTGATTAGCATCCTGAACTGCATATGGATTAGACTCAACACCTATAACATTTTCAGCAAATCTTGCTGAAGGAAGAGTTAATGTTCCTACTCCACAGTAAAGATCTATAACTGTTTTGTATCTTTTATCTTTTAAAAAAGATACAACTTCTTCAATTAGATTGGAAACCTGAAATCTGTTTACCTGAAAGAAGCTATCTATTGAAACTCTGTATGTTATATCTCCAACTTTTTCAAATGCAAAAATATCTCCTATAGTGAATAATCTCTCTGTATATCCATCTGGCTTTTTTCTGTATATACCTACTCCTTTAATATTTTTGGATATAAACTGCCTTAGATGTTTTAAACCAAGGGGAAATCTTTTTATTCTCCTTGGATATATGAACTTTACAAGCATTTCATCCTGATTTGAAGAGTACATGTGAACTTCCAATGGTTGAAAGGTTAAGAAAGGAAGTGTGTTTCTAACCCCATTTATACCGTTATCTAGATCTTCTTTTAAAAGAAGACAAGCATCAATATTAACGATCTCTTTACTATCTCTCTTGTAAAATCCAACTCTTTCTCCATATACCTTTAACTGTGTTCTATTTCTATATCTAAAAGCTTCTAGTGAAGGAATAACCTTATCTACTTTTAAATTCTCTAGCTTTCCTATTCTTAATAATGTTTCTTCAAGTATCTCTTTTTTTATTTCAACCTGTTTTTCGTAAGGTATATGCTGATAATCACATCCGCCACAGTATGTAAAGTATTTACACAGTGGATTTACTCTGTCTGGAGAAGGTTCTATAACTTCCTCTAAATCACATTCAACAAAACTTTTCTTCTCTTTTTTTATTTTTACTTTAACAGTTTCTCCTGGTAAAACATAAGGAACAAAGCAGGTTTTTCCATCTATCTTTCCTATTCCTTTTCCACCATATACAAGCTTTTCTATCTTTACTTCCATTTTTTCCTCGCAGATTTATGAGATTTTATAAATTTGAAAAATTATACAGTGTTTATAAAGCTATAAAGAGTATTAAATGCAGAGAGATAAGATATATATAAAATTTTTAAATAAGCCCTTTATTTGCAAAACTAAAATAGTCTTTTTTTCCTATAACTAAATGATCTAAAATCTCAAAACCAAGTTTCAATGCTAGCTCTTGAACATTTTTAGTAAACTCTATATCTTCTTCTGAAGGCTTGGAAGAACCTTCTGGGTGATTATGAGCTAATATAATTCCATAAGCATTTAATTCTAGAGCATGAACAAATATATCCCGTGGTTTTATATTTATTACATTTAAAGAACCTACTGCTACTGTTTTTACTCCTAAAACCTGATTTTGAAGATTAGTGTAAATACATACTAATTTTTCCTGTTTTTCTTTATGTAAAAACTTAACAAGATTATAAACATCTGAAGGATTACTTACTACAATCTTTTCTTCTTCCTCTTCCATTCTTTTAGCTATTTCCACAATAGAAAGTATCTGAAGAGCTTTTGCAGAACCTATGCCTTTAATTTTTAAAAGGTCTTCCAATGTTATACTCTTTAAATCCTTTAAAGATTTATCTTTTAAAATAAGATCTGCTAAACCTAAAACATTTAAATCTCTTGTTCCCTGTCCAATAGATAAAGCTAAAAGTTCAATGTCCGAAAGTTTATCTATACCATATTTTAAAGCCTTTTCTCTAGGAAGAAGGTCTTTTGGAAGGTTTTTTATACTTTTTCTGTAGATATATTTGTTGAATTTCATCTTAATAACAGCTTAATAATTTTTAAATAGTTTAACATAAAAATTTGAAACCTTTAATTTTCCCTTTTAAAAACATAAATATATTATTGCTTAATAATTGGTATTGAATTTGCTCTTAATAAAAATATCATAGATTTTAAAACTGGCGTAAGCGGGGGAGATAAAATGAATAGAGATATACTGAAAATGACAATACAAAAAAATTTAGAAGAAATATCGAAAAAGTTTAATTTATCCATTCCTAACGAGATAATTTTATACATTTCCTCTATAATAGCTTTGCACTATAAAGGCATACCTTTGTATCTAATTGATATCTCTGAAGAAAATCCCTTTAGACTAAACAAGATAAGAGGAGATATTTCTCTTATTCTTGTAGGATTATTTAGAGAGTGGGTAAACAGAAAAAACAGACCTTTGAAGCCTTCTGATTATATCAACGTTGGAAAGTTAAGTTATTTCAACGTATACATCTATTTAGAAAGTAACTACGGGGAACTTTTCTACAGAGAAGTAAATAAAGATTATATAAAAGATGTTAAAAATATTTACAGTTATATAGATATATTTAGATCTCTTAGTGAAGAGTTTGAGACATATACAGATTTTTTAAATCTGTATAGAAAAGAAATAGCTGAGATTGAAAATTTCTTTGATAAATTTTCCCAGTTAAGAAGAGATGAGTTTAAAAGGTTTTTTGGAGAATAATCATATTTTAAAACTGAAATTTAGATTATATTAATTAGTAGATACTAACCTAAACAAGGAGAAAAAAGTTGCTTGAGCTTGCAGGTATAGGAATTGGTTACTCTTTTACAGCTATTTTTATGTTTTCAATGGTGCTTCTCTATATCATCGATTTTAAGTATAAAACAGCACCTTCTAAAGTTTACTACTCAAACATGTTTATAGGTGTGCTTGCACTTCTTGTATTTTTGTTGATCCTTATGTTTACAGGAAACTTTATGATAAAAATAATGTTTGACGAAATAGATAGATCAACTGTTTACAGATTTTCTGTGTTTGGAATAATGTTTGGAATACTCTCTTTTCCTTTTCTAGCAAGACTTGGTCAAAAGTTAATGTATAGATAAAAAAAGGGGCTTTAAAGCCCCTTCTATCTTTATTTATTTAAAAGCTCCAATGCTTCTAGTATTTCTAGACCTGACTCGTGGATAGACGTTCTGCCTATAAATCCAGCAAGTCTGGCAACAGCTAATTCTTTTTCAAAGGTTTCTTTGTCTAAACCTGATATTCTAAGAGCTTCTTCCCAGTTTTTAGGAAGAATTCTAACCCTCTTCTCCTTAACATATAGATTTCCTACCTGCTTGATAGCCTGTAGTATTCTAACAATAAGTGGATTTATTGGATCAGCTATGCCTTCAGGAACTCCAGACAATGCTTTTTTGATAAGTTTACCTGGCTCCGTTAATCTAAGACCATTGTTAGGAAGAACATCAAGTATGTATCTAGCTTCAAGTTTATTTACTGCATACTGAACTTCCTCTTTAAGGGTTTCATCAAACTCCTTAAATAACTCTTCTAAAAACATTCCATATTCAGGGATTTTATGTAGAACCATTAATTCAAATCTTGTAAGGTGAGGAATCCTTTTAATAGCATAAGCTAATCTTTCGTATAACTCTCCAGACTTTGTAGGGTATCCTCCACCTACTAGACCTTCCTTTACCCCTTCTTCATACCAGTTATAATTTGGCGCACCAAACTCTGTTTTTGTTATTGTTACAGCTTTAACGCCTGTTGCTGTAATCTCTCTTACACCTCTTTCTTTTATATCTTTTAGTACCTCGACTCCATGAGGAGTAAACTTGTATATAAGCTTACCTTTCTTCTCATCAACTTCAGAAACTATAAGGTTAAAAGACTCTAGAGAGTATAAAGATTCCATTACAGTATCAAATAATTTTTCATACCATTCATTCCCTTTTTCCCAGAAATGTTTGAATAGATCTTCAACAGTAAATAATTCAGCCCATTTTTTCTTTAGCTCTTCTTTCTTCTGATATCCCATAGCTTGATTTAGCATTCTACCGTAAAACTCTTTAAGATGTTTATACTCTTTTAAAGGCTTTTCAAGTAAGTAGTGAACAATTTCTTCTGCTGTTGCAAGAATTTCAGGATTTTCTTTATGTTTTTCCCAAACTTTTTCTAGACCTATAAGAATTTCTTCATCTAATGTTTCAAGGTTAAACGTTTTTACAGGTCTGTACTCTCTTTCATTCCATAGTCTATAAACTTCAAGTAGATGTTCTCCTGCAGGTAATAAATTTCCTTCAGCATCTATAAAAGCAAGTTCCTGTAATACTTCAAGTTCTTGAGTTGTAAGAGCTTCTATTCCACTGTCTAATACTTTTAAGAGAGCATACATATAATCCTCATTTATTATTGTTCCTAGAGATGGTGCCATTGTTTGAATAGTTTTTTGAACGGCTTGACCAAGACCTGATAATGTATATACATCAGAGTTAGGAACAGAAAAAGATATTAATCTCATCGATTCCATAATTTCAAGATTTCTACCGTGAACAGGTAATGTACTTGTTTCTGCTGGTCCTGGAGGAATAGACGCTATATATCTTCCTAATTCTCTAGATATTTCTAATCTAGGTTTTGCTTTCTGATAGATATCATAAATAGCCTTTGCATACTCATTTATCTCTTTAAACCATCCTTTTTTTTCTTCATGTCTTTCTTCTGCTAACCCTCTTTCAGCTAAAGGTTTAAATGTTAATTCTCCTGTAAGATTCCCACTTCTTATCGCAGCATCAATCATAGCAATCACTTCTGATCCAATCCATCTAAATCTCTCATCCCATTCTGATGGATGTTTTAAAAGACCTTTTTGTATCATCTCTTCCATAAGATAAACAAGATTTCTACCCCAGTATGTAAGCACATACTCTATTGGGCTACTTCCCTGTTCAAGAAGATTTTGAAGTTCCAGTTCTAAATATGGATCCTCCTCAGCTTTTATGGTTATTTGACAGGCTGAACCTTTTTCTTCTTGAGATTTAGCGTTTAAAAGTGCCAGTGCATGTTCCTTTTTTATAAGCATGTAAGCCCTCCTTTTAAATTAAGTTATATTAAATAAAATAATTCTTTATTTTTTGTTTGTCAAAAAATTTTAGTAACAGTTTGTTAAATAAATTTATAAAATTTATTTAAGCATCTTGCAAGAATTTAAAAAAACCCTATGATTCTAATTATACATCTACCATTATATAGGCGTATAATAATAGATTTAAAATATTAATTTGAGGTTTTATCATGCCTAAAAAGAGAGGAGCTGACATCGTTATTGATGTTTTATTAGAGGAAAATGTTGAAATAGTCTTTGGACTACCAGGGGGAGCTATCATGGAAGTTTATGATGCTCTTTATAAAGCCCCCCTTAAAAATATATTAGCAAGACACGAACAGGCAGCTGCTCACATGGCAGATGGATACGCAAGGGCAACAGGTAAAGTTGGAGTTGTTCTAGCAACATCTGGTCCAGGAGCAACAAATCTAGTAACAGGTCTTGCAACAGCCTATATGGACTCTGTTCCAATGGTTGCTATAACAGGACAGGTTCCTACCCACTATATAGGAACAGATGCTTTTCAGGAAGCTGATGTTGTTGGAATAACAAGACCTATAACAAAACATAATTTCCTAGTTACAGATATAAAAGATCTAGCTCTTATCCTCAGGGAAGCTTTTTATTTAGCAAGAACAGGAAGACCAGGACCTGTTTTAGTAGATATCCCTAAGGATATCACTCAGCAAGAGTATGATTATAAAATGCCTACTGAAAAAGATGTTATAGATGCACTTCCAGGATACAAACCCCACTATGAAGGAAATCCTATTCAGATAAAAAAGGCAGCAGAACTTATAAGAAAGGCAAAAAGACCTGTTTTATACGTTGGTGGTGGAGCTGTTATATCTGGAGCTGCCGAAGAAGTTAGGAAGTTAGCAGAACTTGCTAGGATTCCAGTAACTACTACAAATATGGCTAAAGGTGTTTTTGATGAGACACATCCTTTAGCTCTGCACATGCTTGGTATGCATGGAACATACTACGCAAATATGGCAGTTTATCATTCAGATCTTCTTATTGCTGTTGGAGCAAGATTTGATGATAGGGTAACAGGAAAGATTGATGAGTTTGCACCAGAGGCAAAAATTATTCATATAGATATAGATCCTGCTTCTATTAGCAAAAATATACATGTTGATGTTCCTATTGTTGGAGATGTAAAAAATGTTTTACAAAAACTTTTAAAGGAATTAGAGAAAAAACCTGTTGAATGGGTTTCTGCTAGGGAAAGCTGGTTAAAACAGATAGAAAGATGGAGAGAAAAACATCCTTTAACATATCAGAAATCAGATAAGATAATAAAACCTCAGTTTGTTATAGAAGAGATATATAAGGTTACAAATGGTGAAGCTATTATATCTGCAGGGGTTGGACAGCATCAAATGTGGGCTGCTATGTTCTACAAATATAAGTTTCCTAGACAGTTTTTAAACTCTGGTGGACTTGGTACAATGGGATTTGGATTTCCTGCTGCTGTTGGTGCTAAATTTGGTAAGCCAGATAAAACGGTTTTTGCAATAGAAGGAGATGGTTCTTTTGTTATGAATATGCAAGATGTTATTACTGCTGTTCAATACAGAATTCCAGTAAAAATAGCAATTATAAACAATGAGTTTTTAGGTATGGTTAGACAATGGCAGCAGTTTTTCTACGATAGTAGATATTCGTCTGTTTGTTTAGCTGTTCATCCTGATTTTGTGAAACTTGCAGAATCTATGGGAGCAGTTGGATTAAGAGCTACAAAACCAGATGAAGTTAGACCTGTTTTAGAAAAAGCTATGGAGATAAATGATAGACCAGTTATTATGGACTTTGCTGTTGATAGAGAAGAAAACGTTTTACCTATGGTTCCTGCAGGAAAAAGCTATAGAGAAATGATACTTTCACCTAAACAAAAAGGTGAAGCAGAAACAATGTATTTAGTAGGATAAAAGGGGTAAGAAAATGAGTGAAAATATAGCTCCATTAAAAGTTAGACCTGAAATAAAAACAGAAGTAAGAAAACATATTATTGTTGTAAGGGTTCAACATAACTTCGGTGTATTAACCAGGATAACAAGTCTTTTTGCTGGTAGAGGATATAACATAGAAAGTCTTACTGTAGGAAAAACCCACGAACCAAATGTAGCCCGTATAACTATTGTAGTTGAAGGGGACGAAAGAATAATTGAACAGATAATAAAACAGTTAAGAAAACTAATTGAAACGCTGAGAGTTAGAGATATAACAGACCTTCCCCATATAGAAAGAGAACTTGTATTAATAAAGGTACATGCAGGAGAAGACAAAGCTAGAGATGAGATAATGAGACTTGTAAATATTTTTAGAGCAAAAGTTGTTGACGTCTCCCCAGATACATACACCATAGAAGTTACAGGAGATAGTGATAAGATAGATGCTCTAATTGACCTTCTAAGACCTTTTGGTATTAAAGATATAGCGAGAACAGGAACGTTAGCTTTAGTTAGAGAAAGTGCTAAGCAAAAGGTTAAAGAAAAAGTTTTAGAGTGATGTTAAAAAAAATATATTTACTTTTATTTTTACTAATCTATTTCTCCTATGGAGATAGTATAAAATTAGAAAAGATATATCTTGAAAATCTCCCTGAAGGCTATAAAAATGTCTTCAGGGATTTTCTTATAAAAAACTTTAATATAGATGAAAAATCTAAAAATATTGTATTTCTCCATATATCTTGGACAGGTTTATCTTATAATGTATGTTTTAATTTTAAGTTTTTCGATAAAACAGAAAAAATAAGCTGTTTTTCAGCTAAAAGTGGGGAAGATTTTTATGAAAAAGTTTTTTCTCTTTTAAAGGATTTAAAAAAAAGAGAACCACACATTAAATTTGTCTCCCTTCCTGTAAAAATTATTGGTAATGTCACAACAAAAAAGATTAGATTAGTTTCAGAAAAGAGAGATATATTAGTTTCATATAAAAGTTACAGAAAAAGTAATAAAAAACCTTTTGTAATAGGTACTATAAATATCGACACTGTTAACCTAAATAATGAACACGCATCAAAACTTTTAAGATTTTTACTTCAGGGAAATAAAATAAAAGAGATTTTGATAATTAAATAATTATGGTGTAAGATTTTTTCAACTGTTTAAAGCATTAAAATATTATTTAGATATTGGAGGTAAAGGATGGCAAAAATTTATTACGATGAAGATGCTACTCTTGAAGTTTTAAAAGATAAAACAGTTGCTATTATAGGATATGGAAGTCAAGGGCATGCCCATGCATTAAATCTAAGAGATAGTGGAATAAAAGTTATCATAGGCCTTTACTCAGGAAGTAGATCAGCGGAAAGAGCTAAAGCTGATGGATTTGAAGTTTTAATCCCTGATGAAGCTGCAAAGAGAGCAGATATCATTATGATGCTAATACCTGATACACTTCAACCTGAGGTATATGAAACAGCTATTCTTCCAAATTTAGATGAAGGAAATGCACTAGCTTTTGCTCATGGTTTTAATATACATTTTGGACAGATTGTTCCACCTCCTTATGTGGATGTTTTTCTTGTAGCACCAAAAGGACCAGGACACTTAGTGAGATGGCAGTATGAAGAAGGAAAAGGAGTTCCTGGACTTTTCGCAGTTCACCAAGATTTTACAGGACAGGCTAAAGATATAGCTTTAGCTTATGCAAAAGGAATAGGATGTACTAGAGCAGGAGTTATTGAAACAACATTTAAAGAAGAAACAGAAACAGATCTTTTTGGAGAACAGGCTGTTTTATGTGGTGGAACAACTGCCTTAATTAAAGCAGGATTTGAAACACTTATAGAAGCAGGTTATCAACCTGAAGTTGCATACTTTGAATGTTTACATGAACTTAAGCTTATAGTAGACCTTATATATCAGTATGGAATTTCTGGAATGAGATATTCAATTTCAGATACAGCTAGATACGGTGATGTAACAAGAGGAGATAGAATTTACGAAGCGGTAAAACCTGTTCATAAAAAGATATTAGAAGAAATACAGAGAGGAGAATTTGCTAAAGAATGGATTTTAGAGAATGTAGCTAAAAGACCTCACTTCAATGCTCTTATTAAAAGAGATGAAGAACATCCTGTTGAAAAGGTAGGTAAAGAACTTAGAAAGATGATGCCTTGGCTTGAAGAAAAAGAACTTTAATTATTTTGAGGTTTAGATGAATTTAACATCCAAAAGAAAATCTATAAAGAAGATATATGAGCCAATAGGTGTATTATTTGCAAAAACACATATAACACCAAATATAATAACAGTTATATCAGTGATGGTTGGGATATTCTCAGCCATCGCTTTTTACAATCATAAACCGTTAACAGGAGCCCTTTTACTGTTTATGTCTGGTTTTTTTGATCTTATGGATGGAGTTGTAGCCAGGGAAACAGATAAAGCTTCAAAGTTTGGTGCTGTTTTTGATTGGCTTGCAGATAAGATAGTAGATGGTGTTGTTCTATTCTCTATAGGTTTAGCTTACTCAACCCCTGCTTTAACAATAATAGCAGTTGTTGGAACAATGCTTCATACCTTCATAAAACCTGTTGCATACGCAGAAATAGGTTTTGCAAATAGAGAGAAAGGGAAGATTGATGATCCTCTTGAAGGAATAGGATTCTTTGGCAGACCTGAAACTCTCTTGGCAATAATACTTTTTTCTATATTTGAACACTTTCATATCTTTGGTGGATTACAGACAGGATTTACAATAATAACAGCTCTTATTATTCTCTCTTTACTTCAAAGAATTATCTTTCTTTATATAAAATACAACAAAGACTATGACTAAAGGGGAAAAGTATGAACCGCCCATACACAATAATAGTTTCTGAAGTTACTATAGATGGTAAACTTACTCTAAGAAAAGGTGTATCCTCAAAAGAGATTATGAAATTTATGGATGAAGAAGCAACAAGATATCTTCACCAACTTAGAGCAAAAGTAGATGGGATAATGGTTGGTGCTGAAACAATAAGAACAGATAATCCATTTCTAACAGTTAGATATGCAGAAGGAAAAAATCCTACAAGAATAATCCCAACGTCAATAGCGGATATACCCGAGGATGCAAATATCCTTGAAAAACATGCTCCAACAATAATTGTTACATCAGAAAAAGCTCCTGAGGAAAAGGTAGAAAGGTTAAAGGAAAAAGTAGAAGTTATAAGGTGTGGAGAAGATAAAGTTGACCTTATAAAGATGATGAATATTCTTTACGAAAAAGGGATCAGAAACCTTATGGTTGAGGGTGGTTCTACATTAAACTGGAATCTTATAAAACTAGGATTAGTTGATGAGATAAGGCTTATTCATATGCCTTTTATCGTAGGAGGAACAGATACACCAACACTAGTTGGTGGAGAAGGATTTTCTTCTTTAGATGAGGTTGTAAAGGCAAAATTAAGAGCACATTTTCTAAGAGGTTCACACCTTATAACAGAATGGGAAATAAAGTATGAAGATTAAAGTTTTATACTTTTCTTCAATAAAGGATAAGCTAAAGAAAAAAGAGGAGCTGTTAGATATAAACGAAAATGCTTCTTTAAAAGAAGTTATATCTCTTTTAAAAGAGAAGTATCCAAATATTGCTGAAAGCTTAGATAAAAGTATGTTTGCTGTTAATGAAGAATACGCCGATAAAAATACCAAACTAAAAGAAGGTGATACTGTTGCAGTCATACCCCCTGTCAGTGGTGGTTAATAAATAATTTCAATAATCCTATTTAATCATCTAATTATCTTTTCTTTCTCCTTGTTATAATATTTCAAAATATAAATTTTAGGGAGAAACAATGGCACAAACATTAAAAGAATTTCTTGAAGAGAACCATCTAACGTTAAACGACAATGCAAAACTGATTTTCGAAAAACTTGGACTTCCAATAGATGTTTTAAAAACTCTTGAAGAGAAATATGGAAAATCAGACAAGATGTCCAAGTCTAAACATAACACAGTAGACCCTGATGAAATGATAGAAAAGTATGGTGCAGATACAGTTAGACTCTACATATTATTTGCAGCACCACCTCAAAATAGTTTTGACTGGATTGACAGTGGAATAGAAGGGGCTCATAGATTTTTAAAAAGAGTGTGGAATTTTGTTTTAGATAAAGCTGAAGATATAAAAGATATAACATACTCAAAAGAAGATTTTAAAAATCTGCCAGAAGAAGAACAAAAGCTAAGAAGAAAACTTCATCAAACAATTAAAAAAGTAAACGAAGACATAACAAGAGAGTATCAGTTTAACACAGCCATAGCGGCTATAATGGAGCTTGTTAATGAACTTACTTCTTACAAAGGAAACAATAAAAAAGTTTTAAAAGAGGCAATTGAAAATCTTATACTTCTTTTATCTCCATTTACACCTTTTATAGCAGATGAGCTCTGGAGAGAGATAGGTAATGCAGGTTTTACAATCCAACAACCATTCCCAGAACCGGATGAAGAAGCTCTAATAGAAAAAACAAAGGAAATTCCTGTTCAGATTAACGGTAAAGTTAGAGGAAAAGTGGTTGTTCCTGCCGATGCAGATGAAGAAACAGTTAAAAATGTGGCTTTTGAAAATGAAAACATTAAAAAATGGATTGAAGGAAAGGAAATTGTTAAAGTTATTTTTATAAAAGGAAAAATTTTAAATATAGTAGTAAAAGGATAGGAGATAAAAATGGGATATAAAAGGA
>JALVKE010000199.1 GCA_027028005.1 Persephonella sp.
AGAAAATAAAACATTAACAGATAAGCAGAAAATCCTATTGCTATCAACCCTCTTTTTTTTGGCACTAAATATAGTAGGGTAGACTTAGCAAGAAAAGAAGGAATAGGCAGTAGAAACCAAAGAATTAGGGCAGAAAAAACAAAGGTTAAGGAAAGAAAGAGATAATTCACCTTTTTCTTTTTTATCTGGTTAACTGAAACCCAGAAGTATACAGGTAATGCAAATAGTGATAGTAGAAAGAAATTAGAAGCTTCACTCTGATTAGGAAAAGGTCCAGAACCTTTAAAATCATCAAGAAGTTGGATATTGTAAAAACCATTGATTAAAAGAAGAAAATTACCTAAGGAATTAGCCACAAATCTTTTCCCAGGATAAACTGTATTTCTTATGATCTGTATTATGTCTTTAAATTCAATATAGAACTTGGCTAAAACAAGAATATGAATTGCTCCGACAAAGACTAGGGCCGAAATGAGCCATAAAAGATTTTTCTTGTTTAAGCTTCTTCTTTCTTTTAAAATTAATCCGACCGCGAAGGAAAAAATTACCCAACCTACTGGAATTTGGAAAGGAGGATATTGAATAAAGATAAAACATAAAGAAAAGTAGAGAAAACCTAAAAGAGCTGATATCTTTACAAAAGTTCTTTCGCTTTTTAGAAGAAGAAGAAAAAATACTAGAGTAAAACTACCATATCCTAAAAATTTAGAAGGCCAATAACTCCACCATTGGTTAAAAGGAGTAAAAAAGAAAACTAGAGATATCAAGATTGACGCTAATATATCTCCTGTGAGTATTAACATAAACAGATAGATTCCTAGTAACATTAACACGGTTGGGAACCACCAAGTGGCAGTAAATCCGTTTTCTAAAGGAAGGAAAAAAAGAGGCCAATATTCTGGATGAAAAATTGTGCGCCAATGAACAGTAGGTAATCCTTGAACAGCAAAATTTTCTCCAAATCCTAAATATGGATTTACCTTTTTAAATCCTGACCTATACGCGCTGATTATCTTAGGGGTTACAACTAACCATTCATCTGATCTTATGGGCCTCGGCTGGCCAAAAATTAAATTTTGATCCTTCTTTGAACCATAAAAAAATTGATGATAAATCCCAATAGAAGATGAGTGAATTTTAAAGAAGGTAAGAAAAACATAGATAACAACTATCCCAAACGGAAAAACAATTTTTTTCATTTTATAGTCTCTATCGACTTTGGTTTCTCTTTTATAAACCACTCGATAGTCTTTTCTAGGCCTGTCCGCAAATCAAACTTTGGTGTATATCCTATTAATTTCTTTGCCTTACTTATATCGAGTGCTCGCGTTTTTACTCCTTCCGGCTTCGTCTTATCAAAAATAATTTCTTTAGGTCGCCAATTTAAAATATCGAAAATCATTTCTACAACCTCTTTTATTTTATATCGTTTTGCTGTTCCCAAATTTACTGCTTCGGCATTAGTTATTTTTTCGCACGCTAACATTGTCCCCTCAACTATATCTTCAACATAAGTAAAGTCTCTATCTTGTTCTCCAGTCCCCCAAATAATATACGGGTCTTGTTTCTCAACAGCTCTTCTTATTAACGCAATAATTGCATGAGTATCGTTTTCCCAAGGTCCATAAGCAGTGACATACCGAGTAGAAACTCCTTTTAATCCGTATTGTTTGTGATAAGCCTTTAAAGTAAGTTCTCCCATCAGCTTTGTCCAACCATATTCTCTATCTGCATTTCCCCAATTATCCCTGAAAGCATCCTCTTCTTTTAAGAGATAAGCCGAATCATATTCTTTTTGAAGATCTATAGGGTATACACAAGCAGAAGAAGCAAACATCACTCTATCAACTCCTGCTTTATGAGAGGCCTTGATTACGTTTTGATTTATCGCAAAATTTTCACAACAGTCGGCCGGATGAGTATCTATGTATCCTCTTCCCCCTATAGTTGCTGCAAGATGGAAAACAATATCATGCCCTTCAATTACTTTTAAAGAACTTTTATACTCTTGGAAATCTACTAATACAAATTTATGTCCTTGATCTGTCTCATAACCCCAAGAGTTTTTTTTATATTTTATTTGATTTCGTTTCCACACCCTAAGTACATTATTAATATCACCTGTAGAAAGATTATCTCCTATTGTAACTTGCGCTCCAGCTTTGATGAGTCTATCTAATAAATGGTGCCCTATAAATCCGGCACCACCAGTGATTAAAATCTTTTTATCTTTATAGAAATTTCTCCCCATAGTTTC
The DNA here is from genome assembly GCA_027028005.1 of Persephonella sp. Classification (GTDB taxonomy): domain Bacteria; phylum Aquificota; class Aquificia; order Aquificales; family Hydrogenothermaceae; genus JAADDV01. Next base: position 2,258 of record JALVKE010000199.1, read on the forward strand.
TAATAACGCAAAAACTTATAAATAAATTTAATCAGCTCGTTATGTAAATATTTTACAAAAAGAAATACACGATTTTTTACTTTCTTCCTTACAATATCAAATTCCTCATCAAATTGTTTTATGTAGGATTTGCCACTTTTTGAGAATGGGTGTAGTCTAAAATAAGAAAGCTTCTTGTTTATTATGTATAGTTTATTTTTAGATAGTACACGGAGCCACCATTCATAATCAAATTCGTACTGTAAGCTAATGTCGAAGTATCCAAACTCGTCGAATAATTCCTTTCTCCAGAAGGTACTAGGCTGGTTGATATAGTTAACGAATAAGTATAAGTAATAAGAATTGAATTTCCATAAAAATTTCTTATAAAGATTGATAAAAGAATGAATAATCTCTCCTTTTTGATTAATAATATAATAGTCTCCTGTTACAAGTTTTGCATTTGGATTACTTTTAAAGAAAGAACTTATCTCAAAAAGTGCGTTATTTGCATATTTATCATCAGAACATAGATAGCCTACAATTTCTCCTGTGGCCATTTTGAAACCTTTATTTAAAGCATCGGGTTGTCCCCTATCCTTTTCCGAAATCCACTTTATTATTTTTGGATATTTCTTTGCATATTTTTTTATTATCTCCACAGAATTATCAGTTGATCCTCCGTCGACGATGATATACTCCAGATTAGGATAATTTTGCTCAACTACGCTTTTTATAGTCTCTTCTATAAACTGTCCTTGATTGTAAGAAGGAGTAATTACGCTAATTTTGGGCCATTTTTCCATTTTTTTCTTCTTTGACCTTTCCATCTTTTATGCCTTGCGAGTGTTATAAAAATTTAATACTGCTTCTATTTTAACAACAAAAAAGCCTCAGCGGGCTGTGGGGCGCTGGCTGAGGCGAGTATTGGTAATATATTAACCTATTTTTAATCACCTATCAAGCCTATAAAATTTATTCCTTCTCTTCTATTTTTTCCAGCGCCTTTCGTCGAACAATTTCCGTTATTTGTCTCTCGAATTTCTCAATTATACTTAAGATTTTGAAAATTAAGGCAAAAACAACTACAAAGCCAAAAAATATTAGAGTATTGAGGTTTTTGCCCATCCCAAGTTTTTCAGAAACAAAATAGGCAAGATCAGGGAAGATTGAAATCAAAAGGATTACGCTCCAAATACCCAAAGTAATAATGAATTTTAAAAACGAAAAACTAATTTCTCTTTTTAAAAACCTAACAAAAGAATTAACAATCATCCCAAAAGCCCAAAATATAAGCATCCAACGAATTATTG
>JALVKE010000200.1 GCA_027028005.1 Persephonella sp.
ATTTCAAGATGAAACTTCAAAATAAAGATAATATTTCTGTTTTTAAGGTAGTAAAAATTTTTAATGTTAAGGAGATGGAAGATTTAAAAATTTTGTTAGGAGAATAGATTTATGGCAGTGATTTTAGACGGGAAGACTTTAGCACAAAAAATAAAGGATCAATTAAAACAGGAGATAGAGGAGTATATAAAGAAAGGTTTGAGGAAACCAGCATTAGCTGTAATACTTGTAGGAAATGATCCTGCAAGTCAGGTTTATGTTAAAAATAAGAGAGAGAGTTGTTCTTATGTTGGTATAAACTCTCTATTTTTCCATTTACCTGAGGATACAACTCAGGAAGAACTCCTTGAACTAATAGGTAAACTTAATAGTGATGAAGATGTTGATGGAATTCTTGTTCAACTTCCTCTTCCATCACATATAAATGCATCAGAAATTATTGATGCTATAAATCCGAAAAAAGATGTTGATGGTTTTCATCCTATAAATATGGGTAAGCTTGCAACAGGTCAGGATGATGGAATTATCCCATGCACTCCTCTTGGTATCTGGATAATGTTAAAACATTACAAAATAGATATCTTAAAAAAAGATGTTGTTATTGTTGGAGCAAGTAATATTGTTGGGAAACCAATGTCCTTACTTTTCTTAAAAAATGAAGACTCTACAGTTACAATCTGTCATAGGAATACAAAAGATTTAACAAAACATACAAAAAATGCAGATATTCTTATAGTTGCAGTGGGAAAGCCAAATTTAATAACAGCAGATATGGTAAAAGAAGGGGTTGTAGTTATTGATGTAGGAATTAATAAACTAGAAAATGGAAAAATAGTTGGAGATACAGATTTTGAAAATATAAAAGAAAAAGCTTCTGCTATAACACCTGTTCCTGGTGGTGTAGGTCCTATGACAGTTGCATCTTTACTTATTAATACAGTTAGTATATATAGACAAAAGCTAGGCTATTCTAAGCATCCTTTAACAGAAATCTAATATTTATTGTTAAAATTTAAAAAGCAAAAAGAGAGGAGATATATTAATGGACGAAAAAATCCTTTCAGCTCATGGTTTAACAGTTGAAGAGTATAAAAGAATTGTTGATCTTATAGGTAGAGAACCTAATGAAGTTGAGCTTGGCATTTTTGGAGCTTTATGGAGTGAACACTGTTCATATAAATCCTCAAAACCTTTTCTTTCTGTTTTTCCAACAAAAGCACCATGGGTTCTTCAAGGCCCTGGTGAAAACGCAGGGGTTGTTGAAATAGATGATAAATATGCTGTTGCATTTAAAATAGAAAGTCACAACCATCCATCTTATATAGAGCCTTTCCATGGAGCTGCAACAGGAGTTGGTGGGATTATCAGAGATATTTTATCAATGGGAGCAAGACCTGTCTGTGCCTTTGATAGCCTTAGATTTGGAGACCCAAGAAAAGATGGAACAAGAAAAAATATAAAAGATGCAAAGCCTATCGTCCATGGAGTTGTTGAAGGAATTGGCTTTTACGGAAATTGCATAGGTGTTCCAACAATTGGTGGTGAGGTTGTTTTTGATGAGGTTTACGCAGGAAACCCTCTTGTAAATGCCTTCTGCCTTGGAATACTTGAAAAAGATAAAATTTTTAGGGCAAGAGCTACGAAAGTTGGTCAAAAAATGGTTATGGTAGGCTCTGCCACTGGTAGAGATGGAATACATGGAGCCACAATGGCGTCTGCAGAATTCTCTGAAGAGTCAGAAAGCAAGAGGCCGAATGTTCAGATAGGTGACCCATTTTTCGGAAAAAGACTTGTTGAATGCACCCTTGAAGTGATGCAAAAAGGCCTGATTGTTGGTTGTCAGGACTTTGGAGCTGCAGGTCTTGCAGGTTCAACATCAGAGTTAGGGGCTAAATCAGGAATGGGTGTAAGAGTTTATCTTGAGAATGTCCCCCTTAGAGAAGAAGGAATGACCCCTTATGAGATACTTCTTTCTGAATCTCAAGAAAGAATGCTTTACGCTGTAGACGAAGAAAATGTTGAAGAAGTGCTAAGAATAGCAAAATGGTATGGACTTGAGGCAGCAGTAATAGGAGAAACTACAGATACAAAAAGAATGGAAGTTTTCTATAAAGGTGAAAAGGTTGTAGACCTGCCTATCTCTGCAATAGTTGATGATGCCCCTGTTTATAACAGACCAAGAAAAGAGCCTGAATATCTAAAAGAAACAAAAGCCTTTGACCAGAATGCACTTCCAGAAATTGATATAAAAGAAGCCATTAGGAAAGTTTTATCTTCTCCGACCATTGCTAAAAAAGAATGGGTTTACAGACAGTATGACCATGAAGTTGGTATAAATACCGTTGTAAAACCTGGAAGCGATGCAGCTGTTTTAAGGGTAAAATGGGCTGTAAAACCGGAAATAAATAGTGAAAAAGCGGTAGCAATATCCTCTGATGGAAACGGTAGGTGGGTTTATCTTGACCCTTACGAAGGTGGTAAAAGGGTTATTGTTGAAGCTGTTAGAAATGTTTATATCTCAGGCGCAAAACCACTTGCAATAACAGACTGTCTTAACTGGGGAAATCCTGAAAACCCAGAAATTATGTGGCAGTTTGAACAGGCAACAAAAGGAATGGCAGATGCCTGCAGACAGCTAAATACGCCTGTTATCAGTGGTAATGTATCTCTTTATAACGAAACAGTTTTACCAGACAAAAGAATAAATGTTTATCCAACACCTATAGTGGTTGCTGTTGGAGTTTTAGACAAACCTGAAGATGCAATTCCTTCTTTTTATCAGGAAGAAGGAGATGTCGTTGTCCTAATTGGAGAGGTGGATGAAAAACCAACAGTGAACGGTAGTGAATATCTAAAAGAAGTCCACGGAATAGTATCAGGAGCTATTCCCCCTGTGGATATAGAAACAGAAAAGAAAATGATGGAGTTTATTCACTCAAACAGGGAAAAAATAAAATCCACTCATGATGTATCAGACGGCGGGCTTATTACAGCAATTTTAGAACCTGCATTTGCAGAAGAAAAAACATTTGGACTTGATATTGAGATAAAAACAGAGCATAGACCTGATTTTGAACTGTTTGATGAGATGAGAAGTATAGTTGTAATAACTGCTTCTCAGGAAAATATTCCTCAGCTGGAGGCAAAGGCTAAAGAATTAGCACTTGGATTTAAAGTTATTGGTAAAGTTAAAAATGAACCTGAGTTAAATCTGAAAGTTGGAAATGTTTCAATTACAGATGATATGAGTAATCTCAGAAGCCTATGGGAAAACAGCTTAAAAGAACTATTAGATAGAAGAGTGAAAAAAGGTTGACAAAAAATTTTTTAGGTATATAATTATTAACCTGCGTTTGAGAAATGGCTATTTTAAAAAGGAAAAGCGAACAAAAGACTTGACAAAGAGAAAAACAGGAATAAAATATTAAACCCTGTTGTGAGAGGAAAAACAGGGTTGACAAAAAAGGAAACAGGAATAAATTACAAATCCTGTTTTCGAAAGGCTA
>JALVKE010000201.1 GCA_027028005.1 Persephonella sp.
TGTTAGGTTTTATTATGTTTTATAGCGTTTCTGAGGTGTCCTTGCATATATTTTTTTGATAAAATCCGAAAAGATTACTAATTAATAAATAACTACAGGTAAGTGATATGTCAAAAGCTTACATAGAAAGAATAAATGTATACGGTTTTAAATCTTATGGAATTAGGAAACTTTCAATACCCATAGGAAAAGGTTTTGTTGGAATTGTTGGGCCAAATGGTTCAGGAAAAAGTAATATAGGAGACTCCATAGTCTTTGCCCTTGGTTTAGCAACAGCGAAATCCATGAGAGCGTTAAAGCTTTCAGACCTTATCTTTTCATCAAAGGGAAAGTCGGCTGAGTTTGCTGAGGTTGAAGTAGTTTTTAAAAATGAAGGAGCCTTTCCTCTAAACGATGAAGAAGTAAGGATATACAGAAAAGTAGAGCATAATGGAAAATCTACATATAAGATAAATGGGAGACCAGCAAAACATTATGAAGTGGAAGAACTTTTATCTTACGCAGGTATTCCACCTCAGGGATACAACATAGTAACTCAGGGGGATATATTCAGATTTGTAAAGATGACCCCTTCTGAGAGAAGAGATCTAATCTCAGAAATAGCAGGTATAACAGAGTACGAAGAGAGAAAAGCTAAAGCGTTAAAAGACCTGGAAGAGACAGAAGAGAAAATCCAGTCTGCAAAGCTTGTATTAAAAGAAGTTAAGTCAAATCTAAAAAGATTAGAAGAAGAGAAAGAAAATGCTTTAAAAGCTGCGGAACTTGAAGAAAAGATAAAAAAGGTGCAGGAGAAGATAAAAGGAGTAAAACTTTACTTTCTTCAAAATCAGCTTTCAAAAGCAGTAAGAGAGCTAGAAGAGATAGAAGAAAATATAGAAAATCTCTACAAAGAAAAAGAAATCTCAATAGAAAAACAGAAAGAGATCATATCTCAGATAAAAACAGTAGAAGACAAGCTAAACAAGCTTCAGGAGAGCCTTCTTCCTGTAAAAGAAAAAGAGGGAGCTATAACAGCTGAGATAAGAACATCTTCAGACAAGAAAAAGGAGATAGAAGAAGAAATACAGGCTTTAAAGGAAAATCTTAAACAGCTAGCATTGGAAAAAGAAGAGAAGATAAAAGAGGTTTTAAAGATAGAAGATGAGATAAAAAAACTGCAGGAAAAACTTCCAGATATAGAAGAAAAACTAAAAGAAGCAGAAAAAGAGCTTGAAGAGAAAAACAAAAAGCTAAAAGAGATAGAGATAGACGGAAGTAAAGCAAAGCTAGACCTAGGGGAGATAGAGAGAAAAGAAAAGGAGCTTAAAGAAAAGCAGTCAAAACTAGAAAAAGAGAAGATAACATTAGAACACAACATAGAAAAAACAGCAGAGAAGGTGCAGGAGTATAAAAAAGAAATAGATAAGCTTGAAGAGGAGATACAGACATTAAGAAAATCCCAGTCAAATATATCCAGTTTTTCACAGGATCAGGAGAAAAAAGTAAAAAGTCTAAAAAGTGAGATAAACAGACTAAAACTAAGAAAGGAAACACTAGAGAAAAGATTAAAAGAAAACAGAGAAAAAAGAGAAAAGAACTTTCAGAGATTAGCAGAAGTATTAGCCCAGCTTTCACAGCTTAGAGAAGATAAAGTAGTCTCAGTTATAAAGGATATTCCAGGGGTTTACGGTCAGGTAGCAGACCTTATTTCCCTAAAAGACCCAGAGCTTTCAAAAGCTATAGAAGCTGCAGGAGGAGGAAGACTAAAAAATATTGTTGTTGAAGATGATAAAGTAGCTGAAGAGTGTATAAAAACCTTAAAACAGAGAAAAGCAGGAAAGGCAACATTTATTCCTCTAAACAGAATAAGAGTTTCAAAACCTAAAAAACCACCTTTAAGAAGTGGAGTTGTAGGACTTGCTGTTGATTTTGTAGATTACGACCCAAGAATAGAAAAAGCTATCTACTATGTTTTTGGGGATACAGTTATTGTTGATAACTTTGATGCAGCAAGGGGATTAGGGATAGGTGTTTTTAGAATGGTGACCCTTGAAGGAGATATATTTGAAAAGTCAGGAACAATAACAGGAGGTTCAGATAGAGACAGAGGAAGTCTTCTAGGAAGAGGAGCTCTTGAGCAAGAAAGGGAAAGATTAGAAAAAGAAGACGAAAAACTAAAACTTGAAGAAAGTACTATAGAGGAAGAGCTAAAGAAAATAGATCAAAAACTTCAGGAAGCGGAGAGAGAGATAATAAAAATTCAAAGTGAAAGTCAATCAGTTTTAGAGAGAAAAAGAGAGATAGAGAATAAGATTTCTGCAAACATAAACCGTATAAATATCTTAGAAGAAGAGATTGTTAACCTTAAGAAAAAACAGTTTGAGTATGAAAATAAGCTTGAAAACATTATTAAACAGATAAAAGAAAACGAAGCTGTTCTTTTTGAAGTTGCGGAGAAAAAAAGAGAGACCCTTGAGAAACTAGAAAGTAAAGGTCTTCACCGGCTAAGAACCCAGTGGGAAGAGGCAACAAAAAAGGTTTATAAACTAAGAGAAGAGAAAGCAAATATTGAAAACCAGATAGAAAGGTTAAAAGACAGGTTAGAAAACAGCCTTAAAGTGAGAATATTCCAGATAGAAAATGAGAAGCTAAAGATAGAAGACCAGATAAAACAGAAAGAAACTCTTTCTATAGAGCTTAAAGAGAAGATAGAAAACCTTTCTAAAGAGCTTTCAAACCTTTGGAAAGGTTTAAAAGATAAAGAAAAAGAGAGAGATAATCTTTTAGATCAGCTGAATGAACTAAAAGACAGCTTAAAACTGTTTAGAAAGGAAGAAGAGGAGATAAACAGACAGATAACATATATCCTAGAAGCTAAAGGAAAGCTAGAACAGAAGGTAGAAGACTTAAGAGAAGAGATAAATCTTCTCAAAGAAGAGTATCAAGGAGAAGCAATAGAAGGAGATTTAAAAGCCTTAGAAAAAGAGCTTGAAGAATATACAAGAAAAAGACAGCAGATAGGAGCTGTAAACCAGAAAGCTTTAGAAGATTATGAAGAAATAAAAAATAGATATGAAGACCTTAGCCAGAAGCTAAAAACATTAGAGGAAGAGAAAAAGTCCATAGAAGAGCTAATAGAAAATCTTGAAGAGAAAAAGCTAAAAGCATTTATGGAAGTTTATGAAGCAGTAAACAAAAACCTTGGAAAGATATTCAAAAGACTATCTCCAGGAGGAAAAGCTTATCTAGAGATAGAAAATGAAAAAGACCCTCTTTCAGGAGGAATTCTTTTAAAGGCAAAACCTAGAGGAAAGGACGTAAAAAGATTAGAGATAATGTCAGGGGGAGAAAAAACCCTTACAGCTTTAGCATTCTTATTTGCTGTTCAGCAGTATAGACCAGCATCTTTCTACTACTTTGATGAAGTTGATGCTCACCTAGATGATGCTAACGCTAGAAAGATAGCAGAGCTAATGAAAGAACTTTCAAAAGATGCTCAGTTCATTGTTGTAACTTTAAGGGATACTATGGCAAGTTATGCTGATAGATTGATTGGAGTTTCTGCTAGAGATGGAATTTCCAGTGTATACACCTTAGACCTTCAGGATATAATGGAAAGAGAAGCAGATGAAACAGCTCCAGCTAAAGTTTGAGGCTACTAAATGGAAAGTAAAAAGGTTTTAGAAAATCTTATAATAAGCGGGATATACTTTCTTCAAGACAAAAGCCTTTTAGAAGAGATACTCTCTTTTCAGGAGAGTATAAATGAAAAAATAGACAGGATAGTATCTTCTGAAAAGTTTGCCTGTGAAAAGGAGTGCTACTACTGCTGTATTGGTTGGGAGGTTAAAGGTAGCATCCCTGAGATTTTGCTTTTGATAAGAGAATTAAATGCTCTTCCTGAAGAAAAAAGAGAAGAGATAGCTAAACGTTTAGAAGAATATAAACTTCTAGAAAAAAAGGAAGATATCCCCTGTCCTCTTTTAGATAGTAATCTCTGTGCTGCATATAAAGGAAGACCTTTTGTATGTAGAACTTATTCTTCTTATGATAAGAAACTTTGTGAAAAGAAAAAAGAGTTTGTTTTTCCAGAGATAGTGGAAAAAGCTCTTGATACAGTAAATAAAGAAACATCTCTTGTTGAAGAACCTTTTAACTATCTTTTTGACACAAAAATTCCTATCACTGAAATATCATTTGATAGAGAAAATAAACTCTTCTTTTTAAACCTTGCTGAAACAGTTTATATTTATCCTGCAAAAGAAAATATAGAAGTAAAAGCAGGAAAATATGCAAAAATATAACTCTAAGAAGAAACCACTGCTATCGTTTCTTCCCTAAGCACTGAAACTACAACAAAATGATGTCCTCTATTTTTTTCAAAAACAGATACAGAAATTTTTTTATTTAAAATATCCTTTTTTTCATGAAGCTCTTCTAAAATATATATCCAGTCAACATAAATATCTGTAAAAATCTCTGAAAAAAGGGTATTTGCTAAATAGATATCATCCTCACTTGATATAGAGAAAAGGAGAGATTTACTTTCTTTGTCAAATCTGTAAATTCTAAGCATTGCACCGCACCTTCCCTACGTATTTCCACTCTCCTTCTCCCTTTATGTATTTTTTATTTTATAAAATACTTCATCTGCATGATAAGAGCTTCTAACAAGAATTCCACTAAAGACTTCTTTAAATCCTAAAGAGTATCCTATCTTCTCAAACTCTTTAAACTCTTCTTCTGAGTAATACTTTTTTACAGGTATATGATTTCTTGAAGGTTGTAGATACTGTCCTATGGTGAATATTTCACAGTTATTCTCTACTAAATCCTTCATAACTTCTACAACTTCTTCCTTTTCTTCTCCAAGACCAACCATTATTCCAGATTTTGATTTTATATCTTTGTCTATCTCTTTTATCCATTTTATAACCTGTAAGGATCTTTTATAATCTCCTCTATGCCTTACCTTTGGATATAAGGATGGAACAGTTTCTATATTGTGATTTATAACATCAGGTTTCGCCTGTGCAACTGTTTCTAGAGACTTTCTATTTCCTAGAAAATCAGGAATAAGAACCTCTATTGTGCAATCAGGTTTCTCTTCTCTTATTGCTTTTATAACTTTTGCAAAGTGAGATGCTCCACCATCTGGTAAATCATCTCTGTTTACTGAAGTGACAACAACATGTTTAAGTCCTAGCATCTTAACAGCTCTTGCAATGTTTAAAGGTTCTGCAGGATCTAAAGGTTTTGGTCTACCGTGGGATACATCACAGTAAGGACAGGCTCTAGTGCATGTATCTCCCATTATCATAAATGTAGCTGTTTTTCTTCCAAAACATTCACCTATATTTGGGCAGGATGCTTCCTCACAAACAGTATGGAGATTAAGCATTCTGAGCATAGCTTTCATTTTAGTAACTTCAGGAGTAAGAGGAGATTTTACTTTAGGCTTCATAATACCACCTTGTGCTTGTTTATTTATACATAATATCAAAAAGAAATTTGATTTATAATATCAACTTAAAATATTTAGTGTGGATATCAACATGAAACTTCAATTTAAAAACTCAAAACCTTTTACAGTAGGAGCTGAGCTTGAAGTTCAGCTTGTAGATAGAGAAACGTATGCTCTCTCTAATAGCTCAAAAATTATCTTTGATAATCTACCTGAAAAGTTCAAAAATATCGTCCAGCCTGAAGTGTTAACCTCAATGGTTGAAATAGTTTCTCCAGTATGCGAGAAGCCAGAAGAAGTTATCTTTTATATAAAAAATGCTCTAAAAGAGATTGAAAAGATTGGAGAAAATCACGGTTTTAGAGTATCAGCCCTTGGAACCCATGTTTTTGCTAAAAAAGAGGAAACAGAGATAACAGCAAAAGAAAGATATCTAGAACTTTTAAAGGAGCTACAGATTATTCTAAGACAGTTTCTCATCTATGGTTTTCATGTTCACGTAGGATTTCCAGACAAGGAAAGTGCTGTTAGAGGATATAACCTTATTATCAACTATCTTCCTATATTCCTTGGTATATCTACCAGCTCTCCTTTTTTCTATGGTGAATTTACAGGTTTAAACTCTTACAGAACAAAGATATTTGAACAGCTTCCAAGAGCAGGGATACCTGAATACTTTGATAACTTTGAAGATTTTGAAAAGCTGTACAATGAACTTTACAACGGTGGATTTATAAAAGCCATTAAAGATATATGGTGGGATGTAAGGATCCATCCAGATCTTGGAACAGTTGAACTTAGGGTGTGTGATTCAAATCCAGATTTTGAAAGATTAGAACTTATAGTAACATTTATGCAGGCTCTATCTCTTTACGCACAGGATAATCCGTTAAAGAAACAGTATTGTCAAACCTTAAAACAGAATAAATGGAATGCAACAAGGTATGCCCTTAAAGGAAAATTTATAGATTATGATGGTTATAAAACCATATCTCAAAAAGCTCTTGAAAAGATAGAAATAATGAAAAAGAAAGGTATCTTTAAAGAGTTTAAAACAGAAGAAAAAATAGACGTTTTAAAAGATATTTTTAGGAAAAATACAGTATCAGAAAATATGATCCTTATCTACAAAAAAACACAGGATATAAAGCTTATGGAAGAGTTTGGATTTTTAAGAATATGATAAAATAGCTTTTCGCAAGCTCTTAGGGGAGAATAATGAATATAGACAAAATACTTGTAGCAACAACAAATAAGGGGAAGTTAAAAGAGTTTAAAAGATTATTTTCAGAACTTGGAATAGAGATACTTTCTCTTGATGATATGCCAGAAAAGATCACAGTAGAGGAAACAGGAGAAACATTTTTGGAAAACGCTATTCAAAAGGCAAGAACATATGCACTTCACTATAAATTACCTACAATTGCTGAAGATGCAGGATTAGAGATAGATGCTCTAGTTGGATATCCAGGAGTTTACTCTGCTAGATTCTATGAACTTGAAGAGTTTGGGGGAAAAGAGCTAGTAGAAGAGAGTAAAGATAAAGCTAACATTAAAAAGGTTTTAAGACTTATGGAAGGAGTAGAAAATAGAAAAGCTCGTTTTGTGAGTGTTGTTGTTTTTTATATGCCAAGGGATTTTGGTTTATGGACCGAAGGTTACTGCTATGGAGAGATAACAGAAAAGCCTGTAGGAGAAGGTGGATTTGGTTATGATCCCATCTTTAAGCCGGAAGGTTATGGAAAAACAATGGCACAGATGACCCCTGAAGAGAAAAATGCTATTTCCCACAGGGGAGAAGCTGTAAGAAAACTTATTAATCTCTTAAAGAAGGTGATATCATGAAAATCAACAGATTTCCAAAAATGGCTGCCCTTCAAAAATATAGAGCATTAAAGTTAGGCTACCCTGAAGATTTAGCTGAGGCTATAGGTATAGCTGAAGCTTTAAAGTACGCTATATTTAAAAGGCTTGCTCAAACAGGAACAAGATATAAAGAGGAAGAGGAAAAGAAGGCAAAAGAGAAAGAAAAACTTGATTGGGAAACTTTTAAAACATTTAAATTAGCAGCTTATAAAGGATGGCCTTATGTAGGAGGTAAAGTAGAAACTCCTGAAGACTATAAAAAAGAGATATTTGTCAAATGGGGAGAGGAAACAGGTAAAAAGATAGAGCAGTGGGCAAAAAATATTATTGAAAAAGTTCCTGAAGATTACCTAAAAAATGAACAGAAATTCTTTAGAGAGGTGTGGGTACCCCACAGAGATGAGGAGATAGAGTAAATGTCTGTCTCTTTAGGCAGAGAGAAACTGATAGAAAAAGCAAAAAGAATAGTTATAAAAATAGGTTCACAACTTCTTGAAAAAAATAACAATATAGATTTAGAGTTTATACAAAATCTATCACAGCAGATAGAAAAAATTAAAAAAGAAAGAAAAGATATTCTTATTGTTTCTTCAGGGGCTGTTCTAGCAGGAGTAAAAAAATTAAAACTAAAAGAGAAACCTAAAACAGTTACTGAAAAACAGGCAGTTGCAGCAGTAGGTCAGGCATACCTTATGCAGATATACGATAACTACTTTTCAAAAAATCATCTAAATATTGGACAGGTTTTACTTACTATTGAAGGGCTCAGGGAAAGAAGAAGATATGTACTTGCAAAAAACACACTAGAAAAACTTTTGGAACTAGATGTTGTTCCTATAATAAATGAGAATGATACAGTTGCTGTTGAAGAGATCGTATTTGGAGATAATGACTTCCTAGCAGCTCATGTCTCTGTATTAACAAATGCAGATTTACTTATTATCCTTTCCACAGCAGGGGGTTTATATACATCAGATCCATCAGATAATAAAGCAGAGCTTATAAAAGAGATAAAAGATATAGATGAAGCTTTAAAGTTTGCAAAGGCTTCAAAGTCAAAATTTGGAACAGGAGGTATGAGAAGTAAGCTCGAGGCTGCAAAAATTGCAACATCTCACTCAATACCTGTTATTATAGCTCCAAAAATGAATAATATACTTTTAAAACTTTTGGAAGGTGAAAAGATAGGAAGTTTTATATATCCAGAAAAAAAGAAAAAATCTTTGAAAAAAAGTTGGCTTCTCACTTTATCAGCTCCTAAAGGAAAAATAATCATAGATGAAGGAGCTGAAAAAGCTTTAAGGGAAGGAAAAAGCTTACTACCTGCAGGGATAAAAGAGGTAGAGGGAATATTTAATAAAAAAGATGTTGTTGCAATAGAAAATACATCAGGAAAAATAATTGGCAAGGGAATTGCTAATTATTCATATAAAGAGCTTAAAAAAATAAAAGGAAAAAAATCTTCTGATGTTGAAAAAATACTTGGTAAAAAATTTACAGAGGTAATTCATAGAGACAATTTAGTTTTATTTTAAGGGGAGAGAGGATATGTTTTATTTCTCTAAATTTTTAGCTAGCTTGTTTTTACCACCAGGATTGATAATAATACTTATTATTAGTAGTATTATTCTAATTGTTTTAAATAAAAAGAGAAAAGGACTAATATTGTCATTTGTTACTGCAATAATTGTCTATAATCTGTCTATAGAACCTGTGAAAAATGCTCTTCTATCTCCTTTAGAAAATGAATTTCCTTTTCCAGAGAATATAAAACATCTTCAATGTGAAGCAATAGTTGTCTTAGGTGGCGGAATTATAAGAGGAAGTCCTGATAGCAATGGAAAGGCAGCTCCAAGTAGATCAACGTTAAAAAGACTTTATATGGCATATAGAGTATGGAAATACAACAAAAAACCAATAATAGTGTCAGGAGGAACTGTTTACTATCACAATGGAGAAGTAGAAGCTGATGTTATGGAAAAAACTCTTGTAGATCTTGGTATTCCAAAAAAATACATAATAAAGGAAGGAAAAAGTAGAAATACTTTTGAAAATGTATCAAATATAAAAAGCATTCTTGAAGAAAAAGATGTAAGGCTTGTATGTCTTATAACTTCAGCATATCATATGCCCCGTTCTGTATATGTGTTTTATGCTTTTAACATAAATGCTTATCCTGTTCCTACAGACTACCTTATGGATAAAAAACCTTTAGGCTGGTATTCCTTTATTCCTAAAGCAGATAACTTCTTTTATTCTTTTTTAGCATTAAAAGAGTATTTAGGAATCTTTTACTATACATTTAGATACGGCATTTAAAAAGAGCAGGCCTTTTGGCCTGCAAGGAAATGGAGGGGGAGGGGGATGCCTTAAACATCTTATAAAAAAATTAAAATAAATGAATGATTTATCTCATAGTATTTAAAATTTTGTACACGTACTCGGAAAAAAAAGATACGAAAAATAGGTTAGACATAAAATGAAATATAACAGGTGCAATAATTGAACCTGTGTATACATACAGGTATCCAAAAATAATAGATGGGAAAAAAACAAGTATTTTACTAAAATCTAAATAATATATAATATGAGAAAAAGAAAATAGTACTGATATAAAAATATTTTTCAAATGAAT
>JALVKE010000202.1 GCA_027028005.1 Persephonella sp.
AGGCTGTTCTAATACTTTGCCTTTTATATGAGGAGATTTTAGTATTCTGTCAGTTATTTCATTTAGATGGTATTCAAATTTCTCATCTGAAAATAAAACAGGTTTGTCATTTTCATCCTCTATAATTATTGGAGAATGGGTTTTAAAGATAATGGTATTTGATTTTATAGGCCTTTCGTTTAGAGGAGAAACTTTTTTAATTTCCCATACTATTTTTTCACCATTAACGAGCATATTTTTATCTGAGCTAAAATCAAAAGTGTGTAATCTTTTTAGTCCATTAAAAAGACTTATCAAAAATCGGTAATCCAAAGCAGAAATAAATAAGGACAGATAACCTTCCTCTATTTCAAATACAGTATCTTCAATACCAAAATTTTCATCTATTTGGATATTAGCTTTTATAGATTTTCTATTTGGTGGTAAAACCAGATTAAAGCTAAATGGTTTTGTTATTTTTCCGTTGTATAAAAACTTTTTATAATCCTCATCTGATTTTTTTAAAGCTTCTTTAAAAAGAGAAACTACCCTATGCCTGTATAAAATAGGAATCTTGTTTGTTTTGATTAAAATTCTAATTCTCATAACCCCTCACCTTAATTCTTTTATCTATATAAACGCACAAATTTCCAAAAATCTGACAATTGTCTTTATCTATTCTAAAATCCCATATCCTAAGGTAGTTTTTGCTCCTATGCCTATGTTTTCAAAGGCTTTTTGTAAGTCTTTCTTTAAATTTCCATCGTAAACTTGAGTATTTTTAAAATAAAAATTAAACTCTGTTCCTGTTGGAACTGCTAAAAATGTGATTGGATTTGGATTTTGCCAGTCTGCCGGTGGTTCTCCTTTATCATAATAATCAGGAAAATGTGGGTTCATTATATCTACATCAAACCCTTCAAAGTTAATAGGATAAGCATCTAAAATTATTAGTTTTCCTTTTTGTTGTTGATTTCCAAAAATTTGAACGATTTTTTTTATTTCTTCTTGAGAAATAGAGTTTACAAAACCTATAAGCTCCTGTTTTTTAGTTTCCAATTCTTCTTTTGATAAATCTTTATCTATCTCTTTAAACTTGTTGTCAAAATTTCCATCTTGTATTTTTTCTATAAGTTGTTCTTTTTGCTGATTAAATTTATCCGATTGATAGTTTTCTATTAGATTTTCTACAATAAAATACTTAAAACTGTCCCAATTTACTAATTTCCAGATTCTATAAGCCCTTAAAACTCCTTTTATAGCTGAAGCTGAAATATAAGGAATTCCATAAATGTGATGCAATTTTATAGATGTTTCTAAAACTGAACTTATCCCAAGTCCGACTATAAGTCTTGAGGAAGTTTTAAATTTCATATTGGTATCGGCAATAGAATTTTGTATGTTTTTCTGCCTTTCTATATATTGGTTAGTTTGTGAATAGATTTTTGTTTTTAAAACTTCACGGTAGGCTTCGATACCTTTTTCTAATCTATCTAAAAAATTTCTATCATATTTTTTCCCTAAATCTTTAAAAACCTTTTTTATTGCTACATTAAAAACTTCATCATCTTTTATCAGTGGTAAATATGAAATAGTTTTAACTAAACTTATTTCGCTAACACCTGAGATTTTTCCATTCTCAAGCTCTAAAAAGTCTAAGTATTTATTTAACAAAAGAGCAATATTTTCTATTTGCCAGCTTAAATTAGATAAAGCATTTTTAGTATCTTTTGAAATAACAGAAGATAAGGTCTTAGGCATTTTCTTCTCCTTTCTTTAACATTGCTTCTGAAAATCTTTTAAGCCAGTTTAAAAGTCTTAGAGTTTCTTCTGTTGCAAATATGTACTCTTCTGTATTTGCCTCTAAAATTATTGGGTTTAGGATGTTTGCTATGTTTTCTTTATCTTTTAATTTTTCTAAGCTATCAAACCATTCCTCTTTAAATTCACCCTTTATTATTCTTAAATCTGCTTCATTGAAGAGCCAGTTCGTTATTATTGCTATGGCTAATAAATGTTGTTCTTTTCCTTTTGAAAATAAAAAAGATAAAGTATTTCCAAGCCCATTTGTTAGTATTAAAGTTGGAAGTTTACTTATTAGTGAAGAAAATTCTTTTTCATAATCTTTATCAATAACTGTTTGTATCATTTTAAAAGCATAATTTGCTCTTTTTTGTTCAAGTGTTTGATTGCTCATTTTGTCCCTCCAGTATGGAAACCTTTGTAAAGCCTCTTCCTAAAGTTTCGTCTCCACCAAATTGGAAAATTTTACCGTTCATAAAACTTGTAATTTTTTCAATATTTTCTGTGTTTTCCGTCCTTGAAAGTATTAGATTATAAAAAACTGTTTCGGCAGGAACCAACTCTTCATACCACAAAGCTCCCTCTTTAACCGTTCCTGTAGTTTGGTCTATCCTTGTTCTTGCGTTTACTTCTGTATGGTTTTTAACAAAATACTTAAACATATCATTAGAAAGGATTGCTATTTTACTTGCTTGAATTTCATTTTTTAAACTTTCCGGTAGTAAATTTCGAATTTCTCCCAATATTTCTTTATCATTTTCTACCTCAAAGCTTAGTTCTTCTAAAACTAAATATTTGTTACTTATTGTTATACCTTCACCTGCTATTGCTTTATTGTTCTCTATGTTTGGTATGTTTCCTAATTTCTTCTGTGTATCCCTTTCAAATCTTTCTAAAACAAGAGGGCAAGTTATCCAAGCAAAAACTCCCTTAACTGATTTCACAGGAAATAATAATATTTTTCCATCTGTGAAAATTATGTCTCCTTCTTTATCTCCATAACCGAAAATCTCAAAAAATTCGGCGCATTTGTTTTCATCTATATCTGAAGGACAATCTTCTGGTTTTTCAGGGAAATTATTATTAGTAGGAAAACCTATTTCTTTCGGCCCGTATTCGGCTCTTATTACACCTTTTATAGAACTGGAAGACATTACAGGAAAATCTGTGTGAGCTTCTCTTTGGATAGGTAGGTCTATTATGTCTAATGTTGTTCCACTTCCTATATGAAGTGGTGTGTGACAGTGATAAAAAGCTATTTTTTTACTCATTTTTTCCTCCCTTCTTTGTTTTAAAGCTCTATTCCTCTAAACTGCAGCACCAATTATTGTTAATCCAAATCCTATCGGATTACTCTTATCAAAATATGGAAGCTCGTGAACATAAAAGTTTGGTTTTAGCCAATAATTGTTAAAAATCTCATCTAATTTGTTTTCATCTACCAATCTGTAATAAAAAACTGAGCCTTCGGGAATAAGCTTAAACAATCTTGTTGGAAAGCTATCTATTTTTTTATCTTCTTTATAAATGTTATACCATCCACTAAAGGTTATTGGTTTTTCTGTCAATTGTGCTATTAATTTTGCTCCTTCTATTTCTGGCGGATAATTTGTAGGTGTTAAAAGAACTATTTTGAAATACCCTGTTTCCTGTATTTTTCTTTTTATTTTTTCCTTTATATCTTCAAAAAGTT
>JALVKE010000203.1 GCA_027028005.1 Persephonella sp.
AGATTATTTGGAACTGAAAATTCTTCTTGAGAATAAGGAAGTTTTACACTTATCTCGTTTGGATTTCCTGCCCTTTTATCTTCTTCAATAAGTGTAATTAACTCCCCGAAAATAGAAGGTATATTTCCTCTATTAATTTCGTCTATTATAATTACATAATTTTTTTTGATTTCGGTTTTATTTTTATAAATTTCACTAATTATCTCTTTTATCTGAGATTGATAACGTTTTATAAATGATGCAAGATATGGAGTTTTTATCTTATTAACTATTTGCTCTCTAATATTTCCTTCGGATTGTTCTAAAAGATTTAAAATTTCTTCTAATTTATTCCCATCATCATTTATGTAATCTACAAAATCTAATATTAATTCCTTTGGGATTATGATTTTTTGATTGTTGCTATTTATTAATTCAAGATTTTCACAACCTACTTTTATTGTATAGTTAGTAATTTTTTGAGGGAAAATAAAATTTGACTTTGCTCTTTTCACAATTTCTTTGAATATTCCATCTGCTACGTAATATTGAACTTGTCCATTTGAAACTTTAGCCTTTAGTCCCTCTATAAAATCTTCATATGAATAAGAAGGGTGAAATGTTGTAAACACTATTTGTCCGTTTGAAACATATTGGTTGTATTTATTTACCACTATATTTCTTGGCAAGTTTGCGATTGTGCTTACAGGTTGATTTTCTATTATTGCTACGGCGTAGTTAATTACATTATAGGTTTTACTTGTTCCTGGTGGACCATAAAGGATTAGGTTAAGAGGGTGTAATCTTTGTTGTGAATGTTGTTGGGTGTTTCCTCTCTCATCCTCTATTTTTCCTTGCGGTATAGAATTTATTTCCTGCTTGTTTCTGCAGTTTTTCTCTTTTATGTGTTCTTCAATCCTTCTTTTGTATTCTTCAAATTCTTCATCGGTTATAAATATATTTATATTTTCACAATTTTCACATTTAGAGTTTTTAATAGCATCATCGATAATTGGAACTATTTCGTTATAAAATTTATCTATTGCTTTTTTCCAATCAGAAACATTGAAGATAGCTTCAAATCTCTTTACATGTTTATTATCCTCTCTAATTTTAAGCTCATAACCTTTGTTTTTTAATTTTGAGAAAATGTTTTCTATCAAACATTTTAAGCAACGCTTTCTGTTTTCGTTATTGCCTATTTTGTCATATATTAAAACTAAATAACAATGATTCCTATCTATATGGAGTGAAATAATAGGTATTCTTTGATATTCTGAATTTTCTTTATATAGTGTAATAGGAATATAATCTTCATCGCCTAAAAATATATAACAATCCCTATTTGTCCGTCGTCTTTGACGAGGTCTAAACTTTACACCTTTTTTTATCAAATAATCATATATATCCAAATCAAATTCTGGTCTTTCTTTTGGAAAACAATCATTACCAATATTTGTTTGTATTTCTTTATCCTGTATTTCTTCTAATTCCTCTTCTATATCATTTATATCTTCTAAATCTTCATCTATATTTTGTGGAACTTCTCCAATTTCTAAAGTCTCTTCTTTTTTATCTTTATCTTGTAGATTTTCCAAAATTTCACTTCTATTTAATTCTTCTGTTTTCTTTTTATCCTCTTGCTTTTCAATTTTTTCTTCTTCGAAAAAATCATCAAAAGGAAAATTAAGTTTATCCATTTTTTCCCCCTATGAGATTTCTTATTCCACTAAAATAGGGAACAGTTTAAATACTTCTTCTACATTTGTTTCATTAAATAGATTTTCTGAATTTAGCGTTGGTATAAAATCTACTTCTATTTTTCCTAAATATTTATTTATATCTAAATTTTCTAAAAAGTTAATTAGTCTCTGATTTGCATTTTCAAAAGATATTAATACTGGGGTTGTTTTTAGATGTAATGCATTTACATGCGTTAATACCATCCAATCCCCAGGCAAAAAGTGGCTTGTTTGCGAAATTTGACTTTCTTCTATTCCAAAACCTTCTGAAATAACTTGCCTATCTGAAGCCCTTGGTAATTTACTTACAAAGTATGTTCCAAGCTGTGCAACAATACTTGTATCTAAATACCTTGTTCTTTGTGTAGCTATTCCAAGTCCCAATTTATATTTTCTTCCTCTTCTTGCTAAAGTAGTAGCTATGTTTTTTGCATTTTCGATACTTGCTTTTTCATCATCACTTCCTACTGGCTTTTGAGGAATAAAAAGGTCTGCTTCTTCAAATAAAAATAAGGTTAAAGGGTCTTCTTTTAATTTTTTATTTTTTCTAATATCATAAAGCATATTACCAAATAGGTATGCGAAATTTCTTAAATCATTATCATTTTCACTTAAAAATATCATTAAAGAGCCTTTAGAATCGTGAGTATATTCAACAAGTTCTTGTAATGTTATCGTGTTTTCATACTCTATAGTCTTTAAGTGTTCTGTTCCTAAATCAGCAATAATTTTTTGTAAAACTTCTAAAGATTTTATAACTTGTTCGTGATTTAACTTTTCAAATCCTTCGAAAGTATTTGAATTTTCGTCCAACAGGTAATTTTTAAATTCTTCTATAAATGTTAAAAGCTGTATTAAAGATTTTTTATTTAAACTTTTATTAGATGCAAAAGTTTGGTAAAACATTATCAAAAACTTTTGAAAATATTGCTTTCTGTTTTGGCTTCCTGAACCAGAAAATATATTTTTTATACCTGCAAATATCCCTTTATCTTTATCCTTTTCCTCTACTGCCCTTAATACCTCATCTAAAAATTGTTTTAATGTTATAGATTCTGTATATACTTTAATTTTATTAAATACAAGTAAGAGTTTTACAATGTCTTTTATTTTAGAAAAATTTTCGTTGTTTTTGATTTCATCAGGAAAGTTTACCATTTCTATAAATTCTTGAGATGCTAACTCTAATAACTCTTCAAAATTGTTTTCATCATAATAACTCTTTAAAAATGTATCTAAAGCATTTCCTGAAATTGTATCGGGAGTTAAAAATATTAAATGTCCATCTTTTTCTATTAAAACATCAAAAAGTAAACCAAAATACTCGTTATTTATATCAAAAACTAAAATATTTGCAGGTGAAGGTGCTTCAAGCATAGATTTAGAGATTAAAGTGCTAATTAAATTACTTTTTCCTGCTCCAGTAAATCCAAAAACTCCAAAATGTCTATTAAGAAGTGGATAATAGTCCATATAAACATCAACATTTTTAAAAATTTGATGTTTCCCTGCTTTGAAACTTGTAGAACCTTCTTTTATATTTCCATTTATATACTCTTCTATATACTTGTTTTCTAAAAGATATACATTTTCCCCAACTATAGGTTCTACGTTTGATTTTCTAAATTTGTAATCATAATCTATTTCCTTTAATGCTTTGCTTTTTTGGGAAGGAATGTGTAGTTCATAGTTATGAGAAACTGCTTTTACTATGATTTTTAAATCATTTCTTTCGCTTTCATCTAAACT
>JALVKE010000204.1 GCA_027028005.1 Persephonella sp.
TATCAACAATATACTCAAGATATTTTTTATAAAAATCTTTTGTTTCTTCTGACAAGCTTGTTATTCCTAAATGGGAGAAAAACTTGGAAATGTTTTCTTCTATCTCACTGATTAGCAGATCTATTCCAGAATAATTTAAAAACTCTCTTCCTCTGGCGTGGTGGTTGATTATTGAGTAGATAATTAAAGATAATTCTTCAAAAGAAAATTTATTTTCAAGTTTCCGAAGGAACAAAGGAGATAAATATTGGTGAGGAACTCTATCATCTTTTATTTTCCCTTCGCATTTAACAGGTTTTAGCTTTGGATTTACAGGAAGTTTACACTGAAAAAGTCTGTTTAGTTTCCCATAATCGTGATACTCAATAGCTATTTTTAAAAACTCTTTCTCTTTTTCAGTTAAAACATCAGGGTAATACTGATTAAATATCTCAAATTGACAAAACAAATCATTAATATGCTTTTCTAAAGTAGTTCCATCTGATTTGGCAAGATGGGTTTTCAGATATCCATAAAACACTTAAGCTTTCCTCAAAATAAATCTGAATCATATAATTTTGAGCAGACTTATTCTCCTTGCTCTTTATCTTGAACGATTATAAATAAAATAGGAATTCCACCTCCCTCTTTATCTTCACCTTCTAAAAAATTTTTATTGTAATTGTCGAACTCATTAAATTCATCTAAAAATTTTCGAATTACATTACCTCTATAAACATTTCTATATCTAGATTTACCTGTAAAATAGATTAAATCCCAAATTATTCTAGACCAGCCTATATAATCGTTTCTTGGTAAATATTTAGTAAAATAAAGTCCATTCAATCCTAATAACATTTGATAAATAATAAATCCCCAGTTAACTTTAATGTCGGCTTCAAAAGGTATATATTTTACATACGGAATTGTATCTAAAATCAAATAGTTTAGGCTCCTATGCCTTCTATAAAACTCAGGTAAATGTCTTTCTAAAATCGATATATCTCTTCTCATATTTTCAGGAAATTTAAAAACTTTATCAAATTCATATAAACATCTTTGGCATTTATTATCTATTCTATTTTCTTTTTTAGCTTGAGATACGAAAGCAGTTTGAAATAATAAATTCTTGTTTCTATCTACTAGAAGAAAAACTGTTAAAAGATCTCCTAATTCACAGTTTAATTTATCCGAAGAACAATTATTCCATTCATAGATTCTTGTTACTTTTGGCTTTTGATGCACGAATACCCCAGCAAATTTTACCGTAAATCCTTTACGGGAAAGTATACTTCCAATTTTATCATTAAGATATTTAGTTCCATTTCTTAGATAATCCCAAATAATATTCGGTTCATTTTGATTAAAATTAATATTCTCCCATGAAAGTTGGGATTCTATTATTATAGGGAATTTATTACTTTGAATAATAGATCGAAATTCATAAAGCCTTCTTAAATTCATCTTCCCCTCCTCTACTATATGTAATTAATCACATACTCCCCATCAAAAACATTTATATCCTTTGCTGCAGACTTCGTTTTAGTATAAACAAGGTTAATAGGTTTATAGCCTGTTATATTTTTATTTTCATCAACTACTGTATCAAGTGCCATATTGAATAGGCTTCCTTTCTGCCTTTTTTCCTTAGACCAGTTTAGGTAGATATTTGTCCAGTCTTGGTATTTGTCCTTATATTTATTGAAAGGGATTTCTTCTAAATCTTTTTTTACAGATATGTCTATGATTAAGTCTTCCTGTCTTCCAAGTCTAAAAATTTTGGGAGAATTTTGTATAGCATTTACGATTTTTTCTTCAAATGGAGATTTTAGGTGAATAATCCATTTGCATTCATGGAGTTTTTGGATAGGGATTATGTTTGTTTTTATTTCCTTTTTGGTCTCTAAGATTAGTTGTTCCTTTTCTATAGAAACGCTTTTATAACTTCCTTGAATTGAGAGTTTCGTGTTCTCATGGTTTATACTTTTGTAGTCTGTTATAGCTCTTAAAAAGCCATAAATAGTAGACGGTGGTGGGAGAGGATAGCTAAGGTACGGATTTCCCACCGTTGGAATTCTAAAATGTGCTGTTTCTTGATATATTTCAAGCCTTATCATTTTTAGCTCTCTTTGAATATTTCTTCTACTATTTCGTTTACTGCTTGATTGTAATTCATAAAATCTGCAGTTTTTATTGTTTTTCCTTCAGAATTTGCGAAACTTTCAAGTTTTTGTACTAATTCTTCTGTGTTTAGATAACCACCTTCAGATAGTTTTTCTTTTAGAAACTGTTTCATAAGCAGATAGTATTTTGGTGCTATGTAATCAAGGGAAAATGCTGCAAAGAATGGACTTAAATTTCTCTCCGAACCTTCTATCCTTTTAGCAAGTTCTCCCATTCCTTCCAAAAGTTCTTTTAATCTTCTTTTTCTTTCTTCTTTTTTAAGAACTATTTTAAAATTTAAACTAATTTTCCATTTGTTTTTCTCTTTTTTTGAGAACTCTTCAAAATCTATTTCTTCAACTTTTTCTTCAAAAGTTTTAATTAACTTATCTTCAGGAGCTCTTTCTATTAAAGAATAATCGTAAAAAGCTTGATATAAGCTTTTTATTGTAGAAAACTTATCCTTTTTATTTCTTTCCTTTTTAATTTTTTTGTATTCTTTATCCGAAAGCTCTACAATGATTTTAGATTCCTGTATTCCAACTCTATCAATTTCTATCCCAAATGGCATAAGATAAATTCCGTAAAAGTTTTCCTTGTTTATGATGTTAGCTTCGTCTTCGCCATACAGTTTAGAAATTGCCATATTTGTCATAAATTCCATATCGCCAAAGTAGTTGTTTATTGAAATTCCGTTATCTACTAAGAATGTTCCGTATCTTTCATATTTTGGCTTTGCAACCATTGTTCCTGCAAAATCAAACTCTTCACTGTCTATTATTGTTCCTGTTCTCTGGACAACTCCACCTTCCTTTGTAACCATTGGTATAGACCAGCCTTTGTTCTGCTGTAGTGCTGTCCATAATGCTCTTTTGTAGGAAACTGGCGAGAAAAAGACTTTTATTCCCTCAGGGGTTGTGATTTTCTTTACTGTAGCAATGTTTCCTATTCCATCTCCCCTATTTACAACCCCCGTTTCAATAATAAAAACACCTGTTAGTTTCATTTTTTATCCTCCGTTTAAATTCTTAATCTTTTAAAATGTTCTTCAGTGATTTCTTTTATAAACTTTTTATTTTCATATTCTTCTTCTGCCATTCTTATAATCTCTTCCAGTTTATACCCTTGTAGTTTTTTATTAATAATTTCTGGAATTGTTTTGCCAGTTCTTAAACTCTCTTCTTTTAAATATTTATAAGTTTCATCATCTAAATATATTTGTACCTTTTTCATAATCGTTTACCTCTATATTACAAGCTTTCTCCTTTAACAGTTTCTTCTTTTTCTGTTTCAACTTTTTCCCCTGGTTTTCTTGTCATAACT
>JALVKE010000205.1 GCA_027028005.1 Persephonella sp.
AGTACTACACAAACCTTGGTCAGGATGAAAGGATTTATAAAGCTTTTAAAGAGATTTATGAAAAGGAAAAAGACATTCTAAATCAGGAACAGAAAAAGGTTTTAGAAGATGCCATAAAAGACTTTGAACTTTCTGGTGTTGGACTACCTGAAGAAAAAAGAAGCAAAGTTAAAGAGATAAACATAAAACTATCTCAGCTTCAAAACCAGTTTGCTCAAAATCTTCTTAATGCAACAGACAGCTATGAGATGATTGTTGAAGACTTTGAAGATGTAAAGGAACTCCCTGAAACAGACCTTGAAGCTGCAAAAACAGAGAAAGATGGAAAAACAGTTTACAGATTTACACTTCATCAGCCTTCATATATAGCTTTTATGACTTATTCTCCAAACAGAGAAAAAAGGGAACAGCTTTACAAGGCCTACGTTACAAGAGCTCCTGAAAATGACAAAATTCTTGAAGAGATACTTGCTTTAAGGGATGAAAAGGCAAAACTCTTAGGATTTAAAAACTATGCAGAGCTTTCTCTTGAAACAAAAATGGCACAGTCTCCAGAAGAGGTTATTTCTTTCTTAAAAAAACTTGCAAGAAAAACAAAACCTCAGGCTGAAAAAGAGTATCAGGAGCTAAATGAGTTTGCAAAAAGCATCGGATTTAACGATAAAATACAGGCTTATGACTTTTCTTACTATGCAGAGAAGATGAAAAAGGCTAAATACAACGTAAATGATGAGGAGTATAAGCCTTATTTTGAAAAAAATCAGGTTATAAACGGTCTTTTTTCTTTCCTAAACAGACTATTTAAGCTTGAGTTTGAAAAGGTTGATGTTCCTGTGTGGCATGAGTCTGTAGATGTATTCCACATATACAGGAAAGGAGAGCTTATAGGAAGAATATACATGGATTTAGAGGCAAGGGAAGGAAAAAGAGATGGAGCATGGATGGATGAATGGGTTCCTTACCATGAAGATTTAGAAGGAAATATTGTTTTACCTGTTGCCTACATAGTGGCAAATTTTTCCCCTGCAACAGAAAGGACACCTTCTCTCCTTAGACCTTACGATGTGGAAACCCTCTTTCATGAGATGGGACATGCACTTCACCATCTCTTAAGTAAAGTAAGAGAGCCTTTTGTAAGTGGAATAGCTGGTGTTGAATGGGATGCTGTTGAGTTTCCATCACAGTTTTTAGAGCAGTTTGCCTATGAGCCTTCTGTTTTAAAGACATTTGCCAAACACTACAAAACAGATGAAGAGATGCCTGATGAGATGATACAGAGATTGAAAAACGCAAGGAACTTTTTATCAGCACTAGCTATGATAAGACAGCTTGAGTTTGGACTTTTTGATATACTTGTTCATCTTGGAAGATATACAGCAGAAGAGGTACAGAAGATATTAGATAAAGTGAGGGAAGAAGTGGCAGTTATAAAACCGCCTCCATACAACAAATTCCAGTGGTCTTTTAGCCATATTTTTGCAGGAGGATATGCTGCAGGATACTACAGCTACAAGTGGGCTGAGGTTTTATCTGCAGATGCATACTTTATGTTTGTGGATAACGGTATATATAACGATGATGTAGCAGAGAGTTTTTATGAAGAGATTTTAACGAAAGGTGGAAGCAAGCCTGCTATGGAGCTGTTTAAAGCCTTTGCAGGAAGAGAGCCTGATATGGATGCACTTTTAAGACTTAGTGGTATTACAACAGAAGAAAAAACAGATTAAGGAGGTTAGATATATGATAGTGGTATTTACAAAATTTCCTATTAATCCAGACCACAAAGAAGATTTTGCAAATTATGCAAAAGAAAGCTTCGGAGAAAAAGGTCTTCTAGAACAGGAAGGATTTATAAGAATGGAGCTTTTAAAGCCTGAAGATTTTCCACCTGGACACAAAAATAATACATTTATAATAGCTACATATTGGCAGTCAAAAGAAGCATTTATGAAATACACTCAAAGTGAAGCATTTAGAAAAGCTCATGAAAACATACCACCAAGAGAATGGTTTGCAGGACAACCAACTGTTGAGGTTTATGAAGTAATAAAAGAAAAAACAAAGTAAGGAGAGCCATGAATTACATAGAGGTCACATATTTACTTACATCAAAAAAACATATAGAACCTGAAAAAAAAGCTGAGGAACTAGCAATCTCCCTATCCATTGGAGGATGGGGAGATCTTCCTGAAAATAAAAGAAAAAAGTTGGAAAAATACAAAGCAAAAGTTACTGATGTTCTTCCATATAAAGAAGGGAAAAAAGAAAAAATTTTAATGAAGATAGGTTTTCCTGTAATTCTTTTTGAACATTCAGTAGCTTCTTTGCTTTCTATTATCTATGGAAAACTATCCTTTACAGAAGAGATAAAAATTATAGATATTGATTTTCATCCTTCATTTTTAGATCACTTTCAGGGACCAAGATATGGTATCAAGGGTATTAGAGAACTATTGGGAATACATCACGAGCCTCTTCTTATGACAGTTATAAAACCATCTGTTGGTTTAAATACAGATGAATTTGCAGAAGAGTTTTTCAAGCATGCAGTCGGTGAAGCTGATTTGGTAAAAGATGATGAAATATTTTTCGATGATGCACTAGCTCCTTTTGAAAAAAGGATAGAAGCATGTGTTAAGAAAGCGGAAGAAGCAGAGAAGATAACAGGAAGAAAAACCCTATATATTCCTCATCTTAAAGGTAAGGTAAATCAGCTAATAGAAAAAGCTAAAAGGGGCGTTGAAGCAGGAGCTAAAGGATTTTTGGTTAATGTCATTCCTTATGGATTTGATATTCTTCAACGTTTATCTGAAGAAGTTGATGCTTTTTTTGTTGCGCATCCTTCTTTTTCCGGAATTATTTTTAAATCAGAACACATAGGCATACGTTCTCCTATTTTATTTGGAAAGTTAATGAGGTTGATGGGAGCAGATATAGTTATCTATCCATCTCCTTACAAAAAAAACATTATAGGACATACAGATGCTATGGAGATTGCTGAAAACTTAAGAAAGGATTGGGAAAATATAAATCCTTCTTTTCCAGCTCTCATAGGAAATATAACAGCTTTAAATATACATAAAGCATTTAAAGATTTTGGAAATCAGACTATTTTTGTTGCTTCTGGAGAAATCTATAACCATCCTGATGGTGCAAAAGATGGAGTAGAGGCACTTAGAGATGCTTTAGACTGTACTTTAACAGGAGTTACTTTAGAAGAGTGTGCAGCAGCTAGCCCTTCCCTTGAAAAAGCTCTAAAGGTTTATAAAGAACATGAATAATCCTATTGTTTTTTCAGATTTTGATGGGACTATAACAGAAAAAGATGTTCTTATGTCTATTGTGGAGCATTTTGCTCCACCTATCTGGAAAGAAATATGGAAAAAAATATTCACTAGAGAGTTAACAATTTCAGAGGGCGTTAAACAGTTATTTCATCTCATTCCATCTTCCAGAAAAGATGAGATTATAAGATGGGTTTTAGATAATATAAAAATTAGAGAAGGATTTAAAGATTTTCTTGTTTTTTTAAAGAAAAAGGATATACCATTTGTGGTAGTAAGTGGTGGGCTAGATTTTTATATATATCCTCTTTTAGAACCTTATAAAGAACTTATAACGGCCATCTATTCAAACAAAGCAAGATTTGATAAATCATATATAGATGTAGAATTTATTTATAGATGTAACTCTGTATGTAAAGATGATTGTGGTATGTGTAAACCATATATAATGGAAAAATACTACAAAGATAAAAGACCATGGATATATATAGGTGATAGTATCACAGATCTTACAGCAGCTGGTTTATCTGATATTATTTTTGCTAGAGATTATTTAGCAAAAACTCTTAGAGACTTGAAAATACGGTATTTTCCATTTAATAATTTTATTGACATTCGTCAAAAATTGATTAAACTAATATGATAGAAACCATATTCTCTTCACCGGAGGGGCACTTCTCCAAAAATCAAATAGTGAAATTTTTGTGAAATTAATGATAAATTAACATATTGCAATGTTTGTGCGAGTTTAATAGAATTTGAGTTAAATTAATTTTTAGGAGGTACTCTTATGGGAGAAAACACAGCCATTAGATGGGTGCTGTTCTTCTTCTTCCCGGCGCTTTTCCTGTATGGTTTACTGCACATCTACTCATCAAAACCAGCACAGGCAAAAAGAACTGCTAATTTAACTGCGGAAGAAGAGGCAGGAAGAAAGGTTTACAACAAATTCTGTGTTGGCTGTCACGGTGTAAATGGTGATGGTCAATCTGAAGCTGCAAAATTCTTCAAGGACAAACCACCTAACTTTCACACAGCTGTATTTAGATGGAAATCTACACCGGAAGGTTGTCTTCCAACAGATGAAGATCTAATGCACGTATTAAACTGGGGATTACTTCAAACTCCAATGCCTTCATTTAAGTTAGTTCCTGAAATTCAAAAGAAGGCTGTTATCGCTTACATTAAAACATTTGCAAAAGAAAAATGGGAAAAAGGACAACCTGATCCTGAAAAATGTCAGTCCGTTTACAAAAACATCAAAAAACCAAAAGATTTTGGCTCTCCTGAATTAGTAGCTAGAGGAAAAGAACTTTACGCTCAAAACTGTACTGCTTGTCACGGTGAACAAGGAATGGGAGATGGTCCATTAGCTATGTCTCTACCTGTTCCTCCAACAGACTTAACTTACCCAGTTAGAGCTGCAGGTCCTAAACCAGAAGACACATTTAGAGTTCTTACAGTTGGACTTGAAGGTTCCCCAATGCCTGCATTTGGACACTTATCAGAAAGAGACCGCTGGGCACTAGTATCTTACATCGCATACCTCATGAACAAAAACAAGTAAGGAGGGTTTAGAAAATGGCAACAAACGCTGAACTTAAAAACCTTGTCAACTATGGGCTTGTTAAAGCTCACGTTGCAATGGGGTTAATTTTCTTCATTATAGTTGGATTAGTAGGATTCCTATATTCACTACAATTAGATGGAATTTATCCTTTTCCAGGAATTGAATTTTTATCTCCTGGAAGAGTTAGAATGATACACACAGCTGGTGCTGCATATGGATTCTTAGTAAACATGTTTACAGGTCTTCTATACTGGGCTGTTCCAAGATTCACTGGTTATAGAATTTTAAGTGACGCCCTTGGATGGCTTATGTGGATTGGTCTGCAGATTGCTGTTCTTGTTACAGTAGTAGCTATTCTTTTCTTTGGAATGGCTGACAACGTTGAATGGGGTGAAACTCCTTGGTGGATTGATCCAATCATTGTTGCATGGTTATTACTCTGTTTAATGCAGTTTGGAGCTCCATTAATTAAAGCTTCTCAAAGAGGTCCTCTCTACGTTTCTGGATGGTATATCTCTGCAATGCTTGTATGGACTCCACTTGTTGTTTTCATGGGTAACTTTATCCCAAGATTCTGGTCTGCAGGTTCAGGTGCAGGTGCTGTTCAATCAACATTCATCCATGACCTTGTTGGACTTTACGTTACACCTGTTGCTTGGGGATTAATGTACTACTTTGTACCTGTTATTATGAAAAAACCAATGTGGTCTCACGGTTTATCACTCCTTGGATTCTGGGGACTTGCATTCTTCTATCCAATGAATGGTGTTCACCACTTTATGTGGTCTCCAATACCAATGTTTGCACAGTACTCAGCAGTTTTTGCAACAGTTGCTATTGAATTCGCAGTTACTTCTGTTCTCATTAACTTCATGATGACATTAAGAGGTTCTGCAGAGCAGCTTAAATACAACGTTCCATTAAGATATATGTATACAGGTGCAATCTTTTACTGGATTACATGCTTCCAATGTGCATTCCACGTTACATTAACATTCCAAAAAGTTATCCACTTCACTGACTGGGTAACTGGACACGCACACTTAATCATGTTTGGTACATTCGGTCTCTGGGTTCTTGGAATGGCTGAGTATGTATGGCCAAGACTTTTTGGAAAAGAGACTATGTACTCTAAAGGATTATCAGAAGGTGCTTACTGGCTCCTTATGATTGGGGTTCTCGCTATGTTCTTTGACCTTACAGCTGGTGGTCTTGTTCAAGGATTTGATTGGATTGGACTTAACCCTTGGATTGACTCTGTAAACTTCTCTAAGCCATTCTGGTACTTTAGATCTATTGCAGGTCTAATGATGCTCACAGGACTATTTATGTATGCACTAAACTTCTACAAAACAGCTACTGCAAAAGCAGGACTTTCTGCAGAGCTTAGAGAAGTATAAGGAGGTATTGAAATATGGGTAAGATGGAACGTTTCTCTTTCGTAGCGTTAGTAGCAGGAATTCTCTTCTTCCTGTTCGCTGACTTTATATCTTGGGCTCTCCCTATGTTTGTATTAAAAGATATACCTAAAAAATCTGTAGAAGACCTTGTAGCTGAAGCAATGGCTAAGAATACAACTGCTTGGTCAGATTTTAAAAAGTTAGCAAGATACTATCCTGACTCTCTAAAAGCTCTATGTGCCTACGAAGATGCTTTTACTGGGGTTACTAAAATAAGTGATAACGAATGTAAGCCTAACGAGAAAACTTTTGCAAAAGCTCTAAAAGTTGGTCATAGATGGTATGTTGCTGAAGGATGCTGGAACTGTCACTCTCAGATGGTTAGACCTGTATCTAACGAAACATTAAGATTTGGAATTCCTGGAGTATCTAACTCTGTATCATATCCTTCTGAATATAACAACGACTTACAGGCTCCTGTTCTCTGGGGAACAAAAAGAGTTGGTCCTGATTTAATAAGAGAAGCAGCTGTTCATGACGTAGGATGGCAGGTAGCACACCTTTACAATCCTCTCTATACTTCTCCTGGTTCAAATATGCCTGGTTATCCTTGGTACTATACTAAAGACAAAAATGGAAACATTGTTCCTAATGAAAGAGGATTGTCATTAATCGCTTATGTAATGTGGCTTGGAAGCTGGGAAGTTAAACCTCCTAAGGAGTTTAGAATTGAAGCTAAAGCTGTTGAAACTGCGACTCCTGGAGCAACAGAAGCTGAAACTGCTAAAGAAGAAAAAGCTCCTGCTAAAACAGAGAAAGTAGCAGCTGCAACAAAAGAAGAAAAAGCAGCTGCTGGAAAACCTAATGGTCAACAGATATTCCAATCTAAAGGATGTGCTGCATGTCACCAAGCAGCAGTTGACACAGTAGGACCATCTCTTAAGAAGATAGCTGCTGCATATTCTGGAAAAAAAGATGAACTCATTGCTTTCCTAAAAGGGGAGCATGATGCAATAGTTGATCCTGCCAAGTTTGCAGTAATGCAGCCACAACTTGCAACAACAAAAGCTCTCTCTGACGAAGAAAGAGAAGCTTTAGCTGAATTTATACTCAGCCATAAATAAATAATCTTGGGGCTTTTGCCCCAATTTTCCTCAAATGGAGGTGAAGTTTAAATGAGAATTACAGAAAAAACAGTAGCCCTTCTAGTACTGTTTATATTCCTTTTTGTAGTTGGAACAATAATAGCAGTTAGAACTGTTGCATATCTAGAAGCTGGAATGGCAGGCTCAGAGTTAAAGGGTTTCCTTGTTGAAGTTATAGCCTATGTTGTTGGTTTAACAGGATGGCTAGCTCTATTTATCTATTCCTATATGAAAGGAGATTTCAAGGATATAGAAGGACCAAAATATGAACTTTTAGATATGGAAGAAAAAGTTGTAAAAGCAGAAAAAGAAGGAGGTAAGTACTAATGGCTTCACACTTAGAAAATACAAAGGCAGTTGATAAGATTACATATATGACGGATGCAGTTCCTACATGGTGGATGTTATTCTGGATTGGGTATATTTTATTTACAGTAGCTTACATTGTTTTTGACTGGATACCTGATTTCTTAGGATGGTTACAAATTCTTGGACAGGGACCTGAAGCTGCAGATAAGTACATCTGGATGAGAGAATTAATGAGAAATCAATAGTATACAGGGGGTTAACATCCCCCTTTTATTCTCTAATCTCTTTTAGTATTTCAAACTGTTTATCAGTTATATACTCTCCTAATATACCTTCATCTCTTTGAGAAAGATTTTCAAACTGAACTCCGAACTTATATAAAGGGCCTTTAGGAGATATGTGAATAATTTTCCCTCTTAATATTAAATTGTTTTTTGATAAAGGGATTTTTAATTCTATATTATCTCCTACAGAAAGATCTTTTTTATCCTCTATATATACTCCAATACCATTTATAGAAAGATCATCTATAATACCTTCTATAAAACTTTCTTTGTGTTTGATAATAGTTTTTGGTTTCTTATTTAAACGAACCCTTATACACTTCCTCCTTTCTTGAGGTAGATCTGTTAGTTGAAATTCATCTAATATTAGAATTCCTTCAAATGGATTTATCTCCCTTATTTTTCCTCTTAAAACTTTTGATGGATGTCCTATCTTCATATATACATATTTGTCTTTAATGAAAGGTTTTTTTAAACAGCTTGAAATATCAAGGGAAATTGTGTGAACAGACACATCTTTTATTGAACCTTTACAGATAATAGAAAGTTCTTTATAGTAAGTAATAACATCAAACTTTTGTTTATGTTTCTTATAGTTTCTAAGCAATGTAAAAACAGTTTTTATTTCTTCTAGTTTCTTTTGATTCTTTACCTCATCAATCTCTTTTTTAAGTTTTTCTATATAGTCTAAATGTGCTTTATCAATAGTATGTATGTATTCCTCTATAACTGTAATAAAAGCTTTTATATAAGTAATATTTTTATCTGTATCTATAACATAGTCTATATAATCCTTAAGAAATTTTAAGTATGCCCTTGAAAGGGCAGGTTTTATATTTATATTTTTTTCAAGAGCTTTATACAGAGATATATATATTTCATCTAAAACAGTTTTTTCATTCTCAAAGTTAAAAGATACATTGAAAATTTTATCTATAAGACTACCTACATATTTATCTTCTTGAAGAGGGGAAGGTAGTTCTTCTGTTAAATATTGAATAAATTTTTCTCTATATGAATTAAAATATTTTTTGTCGTCTAACAATAACTTATACTGTTCTTGTAAACTCTTCATTTAGACTTCTTATAAGCTCCTTTATATTTTTTGGTTTGCTAAAATAAAATCCCTGTCCGTAATCCACGCCGATCTCTTTTAATACATCTTTTATCTCTTTGTTTTCTATGAATTCTCCTACTGTTTTTAAGTTGTGAAACTTAGCAAAACTAACGATAAGCTCAACTAACTTCTTTCTTTCGGCAGAGTTTGTTATATCCTTTATGAGAAGTCCATCTATTTTTAAAAAATCTATTATACCTAATATAGATAAATCTTAAACTAGCTTTATAGATGAATAACCTGTTCCAAAATCATCTATTGCAAATGTTAAGTTATATTCTTCTTTCAAAAATCTCAAAAATTCAAAATTTTCAAGTAAGGACTGTTCTGTAAGCTCTACAATAATATCTATTCCTTCTTTTTTAACTTTTTCAACAGTAGATATTAATGATTTTATAAAATCGCTAGAAGATAAGGAAATAGGACTTATATTTACAAATAGCTTTGTTCCTTCACCTAGCGTTTTTAGTTCTGGAAGTTCGTTAACTATCTTTTTTAAAACTTCAAAATCAAAGCTTTTTATAAGTTTCATATTGTATATAAGATTGATAAAATCCTCAGCTACAATAGTTTTGTTTCCATCATATATTCTTGATAAAACTTCATAAGCTATTATTTTATCTTTTGCTAAATCATAAATAGGTTGAAAATAAAGCTCCACATTTCCTTTTGAAAAAACTTTTTCAAGAGTTTCTATCAAAGATGTTTCCTTATTTATTTCCTTTTTTAAAACATTTTTTAACTCTTCCTGTTTTAAGATAAAGATTTTGGAAAGATTACTTTTTGATTTTT
>JALVKE010000206.1 GCA_027028005.1 Persephonella sp.
AAATCTCTGTCAAAAACTACAAAAAAGTTTTGAATTTGGTGCTTTTTGGTTTTCAGCAGTTGTTTTATAGTGCTTAAAGCCTGCTTTATTTCTGGATTTGATGAAAAAGTTAATGTATTCATCGGTTTAGGGAGAGGTATTATATAAGCTGTTGCAAGTTCTCCTTTATTGTTTAAAGCAATCGGGAATTTTGCTTCTATTGGAGTTGATTTGAATATTTTTTTAGTGTTTAGCTCTGAAGTTTTTAGAAGTTTAGAAAGCTTTTCTATATCAAATAAATCTTCTCTTTTTTTTATTTGTGCCCATATTAAGAATTTAATTTCATTAGAGGTGGTTTTATCATTTAGAAGCTGATACAGTTCATCTACTTCTTTTGGTTCAATAGCTCCGCTTTTTAAAATCTCTTTAAGCCTTTGTGGGTTGTCTTTGTATTTTAATAATTCCCCCAATTATTTGACCTCTTTTATGGTTATGTTTTGTCCAATATAGTCTATATTAATATTATCTTTGAACTCCTCTGGAATAGCTATTTGTATGACTTTTGGAAGGTTCTCAAACTCATATTTTTCACCGAAAATTTCCAGCACAACGGGTTTATCTGTTAATTCTTCAGACGGTTCTAACTCAAGGACTTTTTCTTCTTTGTTGTAAAACAGAGTAAAATTCTTACCTCTATAAACGGTCTTTTCTTCCCCTGCAGCCAAAAGCTGTTTTTCTAATCTTTCAGGGGGAAGTTCTATAATAGTTTCCTCTTCCCAAAATTCAGGGGATTGAGCAAATACTTGTAGTTTAAAAGTTCTCTCAATTTCATCTTTTAAAAATTGCTCCTGATAGAAACCCTTTCCCTCAGCATAAGAAAGACCTCTTCTATCTTTTGGAAGTTCTTCAATTTCTCCGTTATAGAATTTTTGAAGTATATCTATATCCTCTTTCCTCAGTTTTCCAATATAAATGGCTTCATTTTTAATAAATTCTTCATCTAAGTTTAAAATTATTGGCAAAACAGCAAACTTGTTAGAAATAGGGTGTTCAAAATCTACAATAAGAGCCTTATCAGATGCCAGTTGCCAGTAAGGTGTCATAACAAGAGCTATATATAAATCTTCTGTTTTGTCTAAAATTGTGAAGAATATAGGTAAATTCTCATCGGGATATTCGTAAACGTTGCCGATTTCTATATTTTCTGTTCTTTCTATTGTGGAAGGTTGTATTTTTTTTATTGCTTTCAAAATTTTATCTACCTCCTCTTTGGAAACTTTAAATTCTGGAGCTTCACCTTCTACTTTTTGCTGCGAAAGAGCTTTTTTGTATTCGTTGTATATTAATTCTATTAGACGCATATCTGTTCTCCTCACTAACTTCCTTTTAATAAACAAACTTTTTTACAAATTTCTGACACCAGAATACCTTTTTCCACTGCATATTCATAAATTTCGTAAGGAATTTTATGCTTTAGCATAATATCTTTTAATTTTTTTCTATATCTTTCTCTGCCTTTATAGGTGGCGTCTTTTGAGCTGTCTTTTATGCAATCTTCTATGTTATACTCATCAAAGCAAAGAACTTTTTTCTCTTTTTCAGTTAAATTTTTTTGCAATAAATCAATTAGATAATTTGCTTCATCAAATAATAAAATTTCATTTTCCAAATTGACAGGACTTTCCAGACTTTCTTCTCGGGTCTTATCGGTGCTTTCCTTATTTTCAGGCTCATTTAAAGATATTTTTTCAAATGCAAATTCAAATTTACCATATTTTTGTAGAGCATCTAATATAAGGTTATTTTTTACAATGGTTTTTAAATAGCTCTTTATATGGGACTGATTTCTATTCTGTATTACATTTAGGATTTTCTCTTTTTCTTTGTAAATTTTTGCTACCAGTAAAGGAAAAATTTCTTCAACGCAGGATATAATTTTGTCTGGATAATTATCTTCACAAATATATTCAGTAGAAAGTAATTTGTATTTGTAGTTAGTTGTATCATCCTTTAGAAAATCTTTTATTGCAAAATATATGATTTTTTTAAGCTCTATGAATAAAAATTCCAGCTCTTTATCAGAAACATTATTTTCATTAGTTAAAAATTTATATAAGACTTCTTTGAATTCCATTCTTAGCCTCTTTGATATTTTTTAATTTGCTTATGTATCTCCTCAATCTCGTGTTTATCACAAAATCCACAGGGCTGTGCTATATACTTGAGTTGCTCGGTGGTCAGTAAAAAAATTATTTTGTTTCCCTTTAATCTAAAAACTTTTGATTTATTTTCCCATTTAAATAGTTTATTTTTACAAATACAGGCTTTTTTTGTGCAGTTATCTATATTGATAGGAAGGAAATCTCCCTTTGTAGTTAGAAAAATTATTTTCTTTATAATCTTTTTATTTTTAGACAGAACTATTAATGGCCTACAATTTCGTCCCTTCTGACTTCCTAATGGGACTTTAAGAGTTCTTTCTGCTTTATTAACTTCTGACAGCCATAAGGAAGCAAAGTCATCTTTTTGTAATTCTTCTTCAATCTTTGTTTGTAATATTTTCTTTAATTCTTCTCTGAAATTCATATCAATTTAAATAATAATAAAATCTTAGTTGTTATGTCAAAAATCCATAACT
This sequence comes from Persephonella sp., assembly GCA_027028005.1. GTDB lineage: Bacteria > Aquificota > Aquificia > Aquificales > Hydrogenothermaceae > JAADDV01. The sequence goes on from JALVKE010000206.1 coordinate 2,618, forward strand.
TTTCCCGTTAATTAATGAAAACTCTACAGGAGAAGGAAATGACTAAGAAAAAGATAAAACAAAATAAAATTGCCGTTGCTGCAAACAAGTCTATTGCAAATAAGCATGCCATTAGCACATTTGGAAGAGCAAGAGTATTTAAAAATAAGAAAAAGGAAAAGCCTTCTAAAAAAATCAAAAATATTGATGAGTTTTTATATTAGGTGTCAGATTTTTGGAAAAATATCTGTTAATAAAATTAAAAAACCTTTAAGGAGGTAAGTTGATGAAAAACTTTAACTTTGACGAAGAAAAACTTAAAAAGTTTGTTGAGGAGAACATCCCTAAGGTTACCGAGGAAGATATTCAGAAGGTTCTGGACAAAGAAAAGGAACTCCGTAAAAAGTTTCAGGGGAATACCTGGCTTGGTCAGTTCATAAAAGATTTTAAAATTATGTTCTCCATGGTCAAAGACTACATGAATGGTTCATATAGAGAAGTTCCATGGTTTACTATTGCAGCGGTTGTTGTAGCTCTCTTATATGTTCTGTCTCCTGTGGATTTTATACCTGATTTTATTCCCGGGGTTGGATATGTGGATGATGCCTTTGTTATGGGACTTGTCCTGATGATGATAAAAGAAGATCTATACAGATATAGAGAGTGGAAAGTCCAGAGTGAGCTTAAAAACTCTACCCAGGGAGGGGGAGAAAACATAACATAGCCGGCTACCTCTGGGGGATATCCCCCTCTTTTTTAAGGAGATAGGCGATGAAATTTATATTCTGCTATGATATCTCTGATAACAGAACCTTGAATAAAGTTGCAAAGAAATTACAGGAACACGGGATAAGAGTTCAATACA